>CAYZLU010000014.1:0-17165 GCA_964479285.1 uncultured Planctomycetales bacterium
TCCAAACGCACGCCAGGGCTCAAGACAATATAATCACTATTTTGAATAAAATCCTTAGTATGCCCCCCGGCCTCGATGATCACACGGGCAGGGTCAGATAATTCTTCAAGATTAGGACCAAACTGCTCCAGGGGTTTACTCTCCGAAATCTTCGCGGTACCACCCAAACGCAAAACCACATCAGCCACCGCAATGCCACTTCTGGCTGCACCAATAATTGTTAACTTTTTGTTTTTAAGATCGAAAGCCATATTAACGGATTTTCAACGTGGTTATTGTCAGCATCGCCAGGATGATGGCGAGGATCCAAAAACGGACGATGATCTTATTTTCATTCCAACCGGACAATTGCAAATGGTGATGAAATGGTGACATTTTAAAGATACGTTTTCCGGTGAGCTTGAAAGAAAATACCTGTAAGATGACTGATCCGGCTTCGATCACAAAAACACCCCCTAATATCACCAGTAATAATTCTTTTTTAATCAATACGGCGATCATCCCCAAACTGCCTCCCAAGGCCAGGGAACCCACATCCCCCATGAAGACGGTCGCCGGATAGCAGTTAAACCACAGAAAACCAAGGCTGGCCCCGACAATGGCGGCACAAAAGACGGTCAACTCCCCCGCTCCCGGCACATAGGGCACATACAGGTACTCGCTCATCTCTACGTTACCCGTAACATAACTTAAAATCGCCAATGTAAAAGCCACCATCAAGGTGCTGCCGATGGCCAAACCATCCAGGCCGTCGGTCAGGTTGACCGCGTTGCAGGAACCCACCACGACTAAAACCACCCAGAACACAAAAAAGGGCCCCAGATTGACGATCAAATTCTTAAAAAATGGCACATCCAGATTGGTCGTTATATAAGGGTACAAATACACAAATACTCCAACAATAAACGCGATCAATACCTGCCAAAAAGATTTGGCACGGGCAGAGATGCCCCGATGGGGACCGATCCCCTTTAATTTGACGTAATCATCATATCCACCCAGCACCGCGAAGGACAAACAGACCCAGGCAGTCATCGTCACAAACATATTGGACCAATTACCCCAAAGACCGACAGACAACAAAATACTGCCGACGATAAAGACCCCGCCCATGGTAGGTGTACCCTCTTTCTTGACTTGAAACACATCCAGGCCAGGGGCGTCATGGCGTTTGGCTGATTCGCGGATGCGGCGCTGTTTGGTCAAATTGATGAAAACGGGTCCCAATATCATGCACAGCAGGAAGGCCGTAACAGCGGCCATACCAGCACGAAAAGTGATGTAGTGGAAGATATTAAAATGGGTGGAATTGGAAAAATATTGCGACAAAAAATAAAACATGAACTCCCCCTGACCCCCTCTTTAAAATAAAGAGGGGGAATTTCTAATCTGAGCCTTTAGGTGACGCCAATAAAAATTCAGCCACTTGTTCCATTCTCATGCGCCTGGAACCCTTAATCAAAACAGCGTCCCCGTTACTAAAAATCTTTGCCAAACATTTTTGCGCGGACTCTGCATCTGTACAAGCAAATACCTGCATTTTTTTATTGCAACGTCGGGGATCAGGGGCCATGTGCCCTGCCAAATGACCCACCGTAATCAAGACATCAACGCCTGCTTCGGCAATGCCTTCCCCCATGGCCTTGTGCAAGGCCATGGATTGATTCCCTAATTCAAGCATATCAGCAGCGACAAGGATGCGCTGGCTTTGCGTTTCGATGTCCTTCAATGTTTGCAAGGCCGATCTCATGGACACCGGATTGGCATTATAGGTGTCATTGATCAGCCAACCTTTTCCCAAACGGACAATTTGTCCGCGTCCCGGGGGGAATTCAAAGATTTTCAGCGCTTGTATAATATCCTTGAAAGGCACTTTAAAAAACACACCGCAGACTACGGCCGCGAGAGCATTATAAACATTATTAGTGCCGCAGGAATTCAATTCAATGATTTTTTTCCGCACTTTAAAATTTAAATTGACCCTGGTCCGACATTTTCCCCTCTCGATGGGGGATGTCAGGTGAGGGCGGATATAAATATCATTGGCTTTCCAATCTGCTTTGGCCTTTATACCGTAAGTGACTATTTTAAAATTGTTTTTTTTATCTGCCTGCCGTGATAAATGCGCATCATCCGCGTTGATCACTACCGTGCCGTCAGTCCCCATAAAAGAAGTCAGCATCCATTTCTCTTTGAGGACACCGGCCGTGGTCTTTAACTTTTCAAGGTGTGACTCGCCAATGTTGGTAAAAACAGCGACCCTCGGCCTGGCGACATCTGCCAACCAACCAATGTCCCCTGGCTGGTTCGTACCGCACTCCAAAATGACGATGTCATGCGATGCTTTCAACTTAAGCAGGGTCAAAGGCACGCCGATATGGTTATTTTGGGTCCCTTCATTTTTTAAGACCTTATATTTACGCCCCAAAACAGCTGCGACCATTTCCTTGGTCGTTGTCTTGCCTGCAGAACCAGTCAATGTAATGACCGGTATTTTAAAACGCAGCCTATGAAACCGCGCGATGTCCCCCAACGCACGCATGGTGTCCTTAACGTGGATCACAGTCACATTGGAGTCCTTGATTTCAATAATTCTGTGCACTACGAGGACACGAACACCCTTGGTAATTACACCGTCGATAAAATCATGCCCGTCAAAGACTTCTCCTTTGACCGCGATAAACAATGCCCCTTTTTTGACAACGCGTGAATCAATGCAAACAGAACGTACTCGTCCCTCAGCAGGCCCCTGCACTAATGCACCCTTTGTAGCTTTTAGGATTTCATTAATTGTAAACATAGTTCCTTAACAATTTCACGCTCGTTAAAAGCAACGGTGCGGTCTTTGAATATCTGGTAATCTTCGTGGCCTTTGCCGGCAATAAGAACGATCTGGTCTTTTCGGGCCAATTTAAGCGCGTGGCCAATCGCCTCCTTGCGGTCTACGCAAACTTCATAATTCTTTTTTGTGAAACCGGCCACAATTTCATTGATAATTGATTGCGGGTCTTCGTTACGGGGATTATCGCTGGTTACGATAGAGTGGTCTGCCAACGAGCAAGCTGCATTCGCCATTTTAGGGCGCTTCGTCCGGTCTCGGTCCCCACCGCAACCAAAAACCAAAAGGATTTTTTCGGAACTCACAGTTTTCAAGGCCTTTAGTACATTAACAAGCCCGTCTTCCGTGTGGGCATAATCAATGAATATAAAAATACCATTGTCGTTGCTGACACTCTCAAGCCTGCCTGGCACATAAGACAAACTTTCAACACCTAGACGAATAATTTCGGGCCCCAAGCCCTGGGACAATCCCCAGGCAAATGCGGCCAGGATATTGTATATGTTATGTTTCCCGATAAAGCTGGTATTAATTTTTATCCTTCCCTGGGGAAAAACAATTTCAAAGCGGCTGCCGCTTAGATGATAGGCCATATTTTGGGCGCGAACATCCGCCGGATGGTCAATAGCGTAAGTGATGATCCTGCCGCCGGTCAATGGACAAAGTTTCTTCCCATAGGCATCATCCACATTGATGACAGACACTGCTGATGATGGGAGATTCTTAAACAACAAGGACTTTGCATTAAAATAATTATCCATATTGTTGTGATAATCCAGATGGTCCTGGGTCAAATTGGTAAAAATCCCCGCTGAAAAACGGATGCCTTCAAGCCTTCCCTGATCCAGGGCATGTGAAGAAGTTTCCATCACACAATAATCAATCCCCAAACCAGCCAATTGCGCCAGGTATCGTTGATTGTCAAGAAACCCTGGTGTGGTGTTTTTGGAAGGCAGGATTTTCTCACCAATACGGTAGTTGACTGTCCCGATCACTCCGCACCGTTTGGCGGAAGCATGGACAATAGACTCAATCAAATAAGAAACCGTGGTTTTACCGTTTGTTCCAGTGATACCAATGCTTTTGATTTTATCGGAAGGATTGCCATAAAACTGCTGCCCTATGCGGTGCAAGAAATATTTTGGATCATCCACCTCCAGAAAACACACATCTGAGGGTCCTTGCATCGAAGATATTAGACCTGGACCTGAACCTCGTTTAACGATAATTCTGGCCCCTTGAAGGACCGCATCTCTGATATAATCTTCCCCATTAAATTTAGAACCTGGCAACGCCACAAACAATCCATCTTTTTGTGCTTCACGCGAATCGCAAGAAACGGCCAAGACATCGAAATCCCTGTACAAGACAGGCAAAGATTTATTATAAATTCCGTTTATCAATTCATTCAGACGCATGGTTGAATTCTCTCTTATCCCGGGGCATCATCATCTGTTGCAGGCTGCTGCTGGGTATTAAGGTATTTCAAAGAATCACCGACCACTTCGGAAAAAACAGGGGCTGCCACTGTTCCCGCGTAATAAGCAGGGTGCGGATCGTCAAAAACCACTACTGCGGCTAGACGGGGGTTGTCAACAGGGGCAAAACCGGCGAATGTCGCGAAAAAATGCGAATGTGAATAACTACCTCCGACCACTTTTTGGGCCGTACCTGTTTTACCAGCAACACTCACCCCAGGGATGGCTGCCTTGGTCCCAGTCCCTTCATCAACAACACCTTTTAAAATGGCTTTCATCCGCCTGGACGTTTCATTAGAAATGACCTTATCCAGGATTTGGGGACTATGCTGAAAAATGATTTGATTTTGACTGTCCTTGATGTATTTGACCACAAAGGGCCTCATATAAATCCCATCATTGGCAATGGCTGCGATGGCACCCATCAATTGGATCGGCGTCACCGTAACCTCCTGGCCTATAGGCACAGCCCCGATTGAGGTCTTTGACCACCGGCTCACTGGTTTTAATATCCCTTGGGCTTCGCCGGGAAGATCAATACCTGTCCGTATCCCAAAACGAAAATGATGCGCATAATTGTATACCCGCTGTGCCCCCAGGCGCTGGGCCACCTTGGTGGTCCCGATATTACTCGACTGTTCAATGACCTGTTTAAAAGTGACCAGCCCTAAAGGTTCGTGGTCATGCAAAATATGGTTGGCGACACGATACGCTCCATGTTCACAATTGATCATGTCCCCTTCCTTGACAACGCCCTCCTGCAATGCCGCTGAAGCAGTGACAATTTTAAAAACGGAACCCGGTTCGAAAGTGAAAACAATGGCACGGTCAGTCCGCGACTCCGGTGTGCTTTTAGAGGCTTCTTCTAAATTATAGGTCGGACGGTTGGCAAATGCCAGGATTTCTCCTGTCCTTGGGTCCATCACGATAATGGTGGCCCCCTTACAATTATACTTTTTATACATACGGTCCAATGCCCTCTCAGCGATAAACTGGATGGTCTCATCAATGGTCAAGACAACGCTAAAGCCGTCCACCGGGGCAATATGGCCCTTATCAAACATCAATTCTCTTGAGCGGGCGTCCCTCAGGATGGTCGCGTGGCCAGGCTGTCCTTTCAAATATTTATCATAATCGCGCTCAAGGCCGTCTAATCCGTTATTATCCATACCAGCAAAACCGATCAAATGCGAGGCCAGGGTCTGATTAGGATAAAACCGCTTGCTTTCTTTAATAAAACTAATGCCCGGTAATTTTAAATCCTTGATTTGAAGATAGACTTCCTGTGAAACTTTGCGCGCGATCCAAATGAAATATTTATCACGGTCCAGCTTATCACGGACCTGTTTGGGGTCTAGTTTCAAAATACCAGACAATTTTTCCACCACCTCATCCACATCACGCACCTGACGCATGGCCCTGGCATTGGCGTACACCGAATAAACCGGTAAATTGATCGCCAGTGCCCTCATATTGCGGTCATAGATGGTCCCGCGCCGTGGTTCTAAGACCATGGAATGCTCATGCTGCCGCTGGGCGAGATTGCTTAAATAATCGGAACGGAATATTTGAATGAAGATTAAAAAACCAACAGAGTACGCAAAACCTAAGAATAAGAATATAGACACCACCGCAAAACGGAGTGGATACTTGCGCAGGAACAATTTAACCTCAATTTATTTAAATATTTATTCCCAGGCTTTGGCTTCCTGGGCACCCAAGAATGATAATAAATTCCAAACAGGATTGACGATTTTAGCTTTAGGTTGTGCTATACGCGGCATACCCTCCGTGGATGCCCTCACCGTCATCACACGTTCTTGGTCCATAAACTGCAAACTGTTTCCATGGTCCAAAAGTTGGTTACCCAGATTATTGGCCGATTCAAGGGTCAGGATCTGGTGA
This sequence comes from uncultured Planctomycetales bacterium, assembly GCA_964479285.1. GTDB lineage: Bacteria > Omnitrophota > Gorgyraeia > Zapsychrales > Fredricksoniimonadaceae > JABDGZ01. The sequence continues at coordinate 6,223 of CAYZLU010000014.1, forward strand.
CTCAAAGCGCCATTTCTATCATTCAACGCATAAATCATTCTTTCTTTATCCTTGCCTTTATAAGACAGTTCAAAGATCTTTGTCTGCATATGAATATACATCAAAGCTATTATAGTGACAAATACAGCCGTTTTAAAATATACTTTTAAACTCATCCGATCCTCTCAATTCCCCTCAGTTTCGCGCTGCGGCTGCGAGGATTACTGGCACACTCTTCATCAGATGCCACCAACGGTCTTTTAGTCAGAATGATGCCTTCTCGTTCGAACCCTAAAGACTTAAATTTATTTTTGACAAGTCGGTCTTCCAAAGAATGAAATGAGATCACACACAAACGCCCACCTTTCCTTAACATCCGAAAACATACCTCCAAACCGAGAGACAATGCTTCCAGTTCTTCATTGACAGCGATGCGCAATGCCTGAAAAGTCCTGGTGGCCGGATGGATACGCCCCCGGGTATAACCCTTGGGCAAGGCGCGTAAAACAATGTCTGCCAGGCCATGGGTGGTCGTGATCCTGGACTTGGCCCTTTGCATCACGATCGCCGCGGCAATGCGGCGGGCGAAACGTTCTTCGCCAAATTCAGCAATAATCTTTTCCAACTGTGCTTCTTTAAGCGTATTGACCAGGTCCGCCGCCGATGTCCCTTGGCCCTCTGCATCCATCCTCATGTCTAAGGGCCCGTCGGACTTAAAGGCGAAACCCCGGGCCTCATCATCCAGCTGAAAACTGGATATCCCTAAATCCAGTAATATACCGTCGACAGCGCTGACATTAAAGCCAGCCAGAATTTTATCAAGCGTGCTGAAATTTCCCTGCAGCAAATCAATCTTTAACTCAAGAGAAATGAGCCTATTTTTAGATTGACTTAAAGAAGATCTATCGCGATCAATCCCAATCAAATGGCCATGCGGTCCCAACGCTCGCGCCATTAGAAGCGCGTGCCCACTTAAGCCTATTGTTCCGTCCACTGCCACCCCGCCCTGCGGCAAATGCAATAATTCAAGGGCCTCTTGAGGCATGACAGGTAGATGAGACAACATTATTAATCCACGTCCAGCATGTGTTCCGCTGTTTTTTCAAAGTCTCCGCTGGACTTGCTAAAGAATTCCCGCCATGAGGCAGTTTCCCAAATTTCAATGCGGTTGGAAATCCCGATCACCACCGCGTCTTTCTTGATCCCGGCAAAATCCTTAAGGTATTGCGGGATGATAAAACGACCCTGCTTGTCGGGCAAGACTTCGACGGCGCCAGAAAAAAACATACGGTTAAAAGAACGCGCCTCGCCTTTGGTAAAAGAGAGGTTCTTAAAACGCTGTTCCTGCAGGCGCCATTCACCTTCCGCAAACATAAAAATACATTTATCCAAACCACGGGTGACAAAGAACTTCTCAATCCCGTTTTCTTTGGCCACTTCACGAAAGCGTGCAGGCAAGATCAAACGGCCTTTGGTATCAATACCATGGCTGTATTCACCGTAAAACATATACTCCACTACCCTCCACTTTACTCCACTCAAATGCAAGTATAAACCCCTGCCCGAGCCTTGTCAATACACAAATTTAAACAAATCTTAACAAATTTCTATGACATAGGCAGAGCTAGGTGACAGGTTTTTGGGCTGAGGCGAATGGTGAATTGAGGTGGTGTTTGGGAGAAGGAATTAGGCTAAATATTTTCTGGCGAAAGCTTCATCTTTTCGGATTTGTTGGATCAGCTTCTGAACGCTGGAGAATTTCTTTTCGCTGCGGATCTTCTTTAAAAATTCTACTTCTACATGTTTGCCATAAATATCCCTTGAAAAATCAAGGATATGGACTTCCAGATGTATTTTGGGGTCTTGATTTTCAAATGAAGGCCGTGTGCCTATATTGGCTATGGCCGGATAACTTTTTCTGCCAACAAATGCCCGCACGATGTATACGCCTTGGGGGGGCAGTATGTCCGCTTCATAAGCAATATTGGCCGTTGGGTATCCCAAACCGTTGCCGCGTTCTGAGCCCTTGACCACTGGCCCCGATAAGAACACCTTCCGGCCTAAAAGACGTGCGGCCCCGTTTAATTTTCCTTCCCCTATCAATTTGCGTATACGCGTCGAACTGATTATTTCGTCCCCCTGTTTGAGGGCAGAAACAGCGTGCATTTCATAGCCATATGTCGGGGCAAGCCTTTGAAATAATAAAATGTCCCCGCTCCTGTCCTTACCGAAACGAAAATCATTGCCGACAAACACGGCTTTGACCTTTAATTTTTCAATCAAAATGTCCTTAATAAATTTCTCTGGTTGGATACCTGCGAAGGACCGATTAAAGTGTACCACCACGCAAGCGGCAACACCCATATCGCCCAGCAAACGAAACCGGTCTTGAAGAGAGGTTAAATATCCCAACTTTATGTCCGGCCTCAAAACATGGGCCGGATGAGGAAAAAAAGTGATGACAATAGGTTTGGCCCTTAGACGCCGGGCCGTTGCCAGCATCTGTTTGATCAAATATTGATGCCCCCGGTGCGCCCCGTCAAAAATACCGATGGCTGCACAGGTCTTTCTCAGCGGCAATTTAATATTGCCTTTCATATATTTTACTTCAAATTGATTCAAGATATGTGGTCCTCATACCGGACACTCCTAGTTAGTCGCCGTTACCTTAGTTTTTATTAAAAATTCGGCCATTTAAGGATATGACCTTCATTCAAATTTTCTAAGTTAGCGGCATCTTTGATTTCAAAAGGCCCTACCTTGGTGCGCTCGATCTGTGAAATACACGCCCCGCAACCCAATACCTCACCGACATCCTCCGCTAATTGACGCACATACGTCCCTTTGGAGCAGCTCATGACAAATTCCACGTCAGGCAGGCGGCATTGTAAAATCCTTAACTCATCAATTCGGACCTTGCGGGCTTTACGATCGACTTCTATGCCCTGACGGGCGATTTTGTACAAACGCTCGCCTTTATGCTTGACCGCGGAAACCATCGGCGGCTTTTGCTCAATTTCGCCGGTAAATTGTATAAAAACTTTTTCGACAGCAGCCTCATCGATGCCGTCATAAGGCCTTTCTAGCAAGGTCTTTCCCATAATATCGGCGGTGGTCGTCTTAAGGCCCAGGCGCAACGTCGCCCGATAGGTCTTGTCAAAGGCCACAAATTTATCAAAAAGTTTGGTGGCATTCCCAAGAAGGATGACCAGGACACCGGTGGCCATGGGGTCAAGCGTTCCCGCGTGCCCCACCCGGCGCATTTTGAAAGTACGGCGGACAAATCCCACCACATCGTGGGAAGTGATGCCTGCCGGTTTATTGACCAGCACAATACCTTGAAAAGAATTCTGGACGGCTGCCTGGAATTTCATAATTTTTTATGGATGGCTGAACAAATGGTTTTTTGGGCCTGGGGTAAAGCCTCATAAATTTTGCAGCCAGCGGCTTTTTTATGTCCACCGCCGTCGAATTGCTGGGCGAGGGCGGCCACATCAAAATCATTCTGGCTGCGCAGATTGACCCGTACTTCCTTGGGACTTAATTCAGTCAAGATGACCACCACCTCAATGCCTTTCACCGAACGCAAAAAAGTGAATAATTTTTCTTTTAAATCAAAACTATCGGAAAAGCAGTCCACTACTTTCCTGGACAAAGACACACAATAGACCCTGTTGCCATCAAGCAATTGGGCCTTATGGATCACATCCGTAAACAATTTTAAGTCAACGACCGGTATCCCCACATAAAGATGGTCATACATCCTGGCTGCTGAGAATTTAAATGCCATCAGTTTCTCGACGACTGCATGACTGTGGGCAGAAGTGTTTTCATAACGAAATGATCCTGTGTCCGTCATGATCCCGGCGTAAAGAAGTACAGCCAAGTTCTTATTGAGCGCATGACCGGCTTCTTCCAAAAAATCAAATACCATCTCACATGTTGAAGATGCTTTTGGCTGGACCACATTAACGCTACCAAACCTTTCATTGGTCACATGATGGTCTATATTGATCAAAGGTTTACCCTCTTGAATAAACTTGTTGACCCCGCCTACACGCTTTAAGTCACCGCAGTCTAGGACAATGGCTGCATCATAATCCAGTTGACTAACATCACTGGATTTCTTTAACATGGCAGTCGCAGGCAAAAATTCAAGCCATTCAGGGCAGGCGTCTTCATTAAGCACCTGGACTTTTTTGCCCAGACTTTTTAGATAGACAGCCATGGCCAGCGCAGAAGAAATTGCGTCCGCATCGGGGTTATGATGTGTCGTCACCAGGAAGTTTTGATGGCGGCGAATAGCATTCAAAACGCTCTTATAGAAATTCATTCTTCCTCAGTCTCCGTGGCTGGTTTTAATTTTTTAATTTCTTCCAAGACTTTATCAACATCAGCGGCATGTTTGATCCCTTTGTCATAAATAAACTGGAATTCCGGTGTGTAACGCAAGACCACGCGCTGGCTGATCAGTTTGCGGATATAACCTCGGCAACTTTCAAAACCTGCAATCGCCGCGTTGATTTCCTTCGGGGTATCAGCAAGAGTGCTGAACCTGACCCTGGCATGTTGAAGGTCACGGCTCACATCAACATTAATAATGGTCACAAATGAAATCCTTGGGTCTCGCACTTCACCTAATTGAAGGATGTTAGCGAGTTCCCGTTTGATGGACGAATTGACTTTCTCGATACGCATCTTGAGTCACTCCCTATAAGCATTCCATAATTTTAAATATTTGACCGCTTCCTGAGATTTAGTCTCTTTGAGGATCTTATTAAAGTCTTTAAGATACCTCTGCGGCTTGATTGTATCAAGTACTTTATTTTTAATGGCAGATTTCAGGATTTTAAGCGTTTGGGCTTCTATCCTAAAACCAAGGCGGGCTTTAAAACGGGCCGCCCGTAAAATACGCGTAGGATCATCCAAAAAACTTTTATCGTGAAGGATACGAAGCCTTTTGGCCCTCAAATCGGCAGTTCCTTCAAAAGGGTCAATGACCTTTCCCCAGACTCTTGGATTAATAGCGATAGCCATGGCATTGATCGTAAAATCACGACGCAAAAGGTCCTGTTTAATGCCTGAGGGTTTAACGGCCGGGAAAGCTCCTCCACGCACATAAACTTCTTGTCGGGCCGTTGCAAAATCGACGAAGCGGCCGTCAGGTAAATGCACGGTGGCTGTTTTAAAAGCGTGATAGCGTGTCACCATGGCACCCGGATGCTGGTCCGCAAAACTATCAGCCAAACTCATGCCACTACCCTCAACAGTGATGTCCAAATCACCATTAGGGTGTTTGAGCATCAAATCTCTGACCGGTCCCCCAACCAGATAAGCATCAACACCTTGTTCATGCGCCAAAACTCCAATAGATCGTACCAAAGCCAAAGACTCAAAATTTAAACGCGATAACAAATTCTCCATAATTTCTAAACTCTCAACTCCGGGGATGAAACTGTTTGTGCACGCTTTTTAGACGTTCTTTGTCGACATGTGTGTAAATCTGGGTGGTGGAAATGTCCGCATGCCCTAACATTTCCTGCACAGATCGCAGGTCCGCGCCGTGTTCCAATAAATGTGTCGCGAAAGTATGCCGCAAAGTATGAGGCTTGATCGTTTTCTTGATATTCGCCTTGCGTGCGTAAAATTTGATCACTGCCCATAAACTCTGCCGGCTGATCTTTTTGCCCAAACGGCTTAAAAATAAAACATCATTGGTCCGATTTTTTAATAATCGAGGACGGGCACGAAGTAAATACCTCTCCAAGGCTTCACGGGCCTTCTTGCCTAAAGGTATGATCCGCTCCTTGCTACCCTTGCCCACTGCCCGTACAAAACCCACCTCATTATTGATGCTGGTGGTCTTTAAATCCGATAATTCCGAGACACGAAGGCCGCTGGCATAAAAAATTTCCAATATCGCCTGGTCCCTGATCTGCTGGACTTTTTTCCCAGATGCTGACAAAATCATCGACTCGATTTCCGCCTGGGTCAAAACAGAAGGGATCCTCTTCCATAACTTGGGTGTATCTGTTAAGGTCGTTGGGTCTTCCTTGGCCAAATTCTCCCGCACTAAAAAACGATGGAACATCTTGACCGCTGCCAAATTCCGGCAAATGGTGGTGGCAGACATGTCATGTTTCTTTAAATCGAACATAAAATCAGAAACGTGCCCCCGATTGACCTGTGCAGAGGTTTTAATGCCTTTTTGGAAAAGGTACCCGGTGTATTTGTCAAGATCGCGCCTATAGGCCGACAGTGTATTTTGGGCAAGCCCGCGTTCGACGGAAAGATAATTCATGAATTCGTCGATAAATTCTTGCAGCATAGGAAAGCATTTCTATATTTGCCCAGGCAAGGAATCCTGACTCTCATTTATTGTTTTTTCCGCCTAAAGCATCCCCGCCTTGGGCAAAAACAAAATGACCTTTGATCCTGTCAGCACGCAAATGGTCCCTCAAAAAACGGTCAAAACCACGCAAATCGCTTTGGATTCGCGATACATTGCGTACAGTCCATGACTCGTCCAAAGAAGATTTATAGTAATCCAAAAAACTTGCTAATTTAACCAAATTCGCCTGGGTGGGAACATCCACTAATGCTTCCATTTGGTTAATATGGTTAGTAACTTGCTGAAGGGTGTAATGGATATACCTAGATGTGCTTTTATCATCAATGGCCGTCCATAAATCATGATACCAAGCCTTGATCAGGGCATAATGTTCTTTATAATTCTGCTCCGGATTTTGTTCCGGCGTCGGATATTCTTCAGGTTCAAGAACAGGCACAAAAGCCTGTTCTTCTTCCCCCTGCTTTTTCTTACGGGTGAATTTCTTGCGTAAAGTATCACACGAACTTAAAGAAAGACTCAACACCAAAAGTCCGGTGATAATTAAAAAGACTTTCTTGTGCCCATTAAAATTAACCATGCACCATCTCCTCAAAATCTTTTTGGTTTAGTATGGTTATACCCAACTGCCTTGCCAGAGCAAGCTTGGAACCCGGATTATCACCAGCCACCAGATAATCCAGGCTTTTGCTGACTGCTGAAAGCAACTTACCACCCTGATTTTGCACCCAAACACCTGCTTCTTCACGTGTCACACCTGACAACTCACCGGTAAATACAAATTTCTTACCTTCTAGGCGATTACCTGGTGCTGGGGCCCGCGGTTCTGATAAATTTAAACCTGCGTCTTTAAACTTTGCCAATAACTTTTTAACCTGGGGCAGTTTAAAATACTCAATGACTGACTCCGCCATGACCGGCCCCACCTCATCAATGTCCTGCAAACCCAAGACCGAAGCATTTATAATAGCATCCAAATACACAAAATGCCCAGCTAAATTTATAGAGGCTTTAGTGCCGATATTAGCGATGCCAAGGCCAAATAAAAACTTGGATAAAGGCCTGGATTTGCTGGCTGCGATTGATTGTAATAAATTCTCAGCTTTCTTGTCCGCAAATAAATCCAGCTCCAATAATTGCTCTTTCTTTAAAGAATAAATGTCCGCCAAATCTTTGATCAACCCATTATCGAGCAGCTGCTTAATAACAGACTCTCCTAATCCTTCAATGTCCATGGCCCCTCGGGAAGAAAAATGGACCAGGTGCCGCTCAAGCTGCTTGGGGCAAGAGGGGTTCAAACAGCGATACGCTACGTCTTCATCTTTTTCTTTTTGGATTTTGGCGTTACACGACGGACAAAATTGGGGAGGAACAAATCCCCCTATGGAATGTTTTTCAAGGACCTTGACAATTTTGGGGATGACGTCCCCCGCCCTTTCCAAAAGCACCAGGTCGCCGGCATTGACACCTAAACGCTCAATCTCATCAAAATTATGCAAGGTGGCCCTGGAGATCATGACCCCGGCACAGGCCACGGGCTCTAACTGTGCGACCGGTGTTAAAACCCCGGTCCGGCCCACCTGAACGATGATCTCCTTGATGGTGGTACTTGCCTGGTAGGCAGGGAATTTAAAAGCGACTGCCCAACGCGGACTTTTAAGCGTCGTACCTAATTTAGCCTGTTGTCCTAGATCATTAACTTTAATGACTATACCATCGACATCGAAACTGATTTCCTGGCGCCGGCCGGAGTACTCTTCACAAAAAGCTATTGCCTCTTCCAAATTACGGCAAAGACAATGATGTGGATCAATGGCAAATCCATACCTTTTAGCCTGTTCTAGGAATTCCCATTGCGTCAACGGGGCTTTATTCCCCTCTAAAATGCCGGGTGAATGGACAAAGAATCTCAATCTCCGCTGTGCGGTCAGGCGTGCATCCAATAATTTTAAAGAACCAGCTGCGGCATTGCGTGGATTGGCAAACAAAACCTCACCATTATTTTTGCGCTGTTGATTAAGCTGGGCGAAATCCTCCCGGTCCATGTACACCTCCCCGCGCACTTCCAACAAGGCCGGTGCTTTTCCTTTTAAAACAAGCGGAATATCGCGGATCGTTTTGGCATTGTGCGTGACATCCTCACCAGTGGCCCCATCCCCACGCGTAGCAGCCAATGCCAAGTGACCGTCACGATAGCTTATGGCACAGCTTAGACCGTCAATCTTTAATTCTGCGGTCAATGCGGGCTTAAGTCCATTCAGACCTTTGACCACACGCTCATACCATAACTTCAGTTCATCCAACGAATACGTATTATCTAAAGAAATCATGGGAAAAGTGTGCTTAACGGTAGGCAAATTCCCCAGGACCTTAGCCCCGACCCGTTGGGTGGGAGATACCGCAGACTTAAACTTTGGGAATGCCTCTTCCAGATCAATGAGCCTTTTAAATAACCGGTCATATTCCTCATCGGAAATAACAGGGTCATTAAGCACATAATATTGCTGGTTATGCCCCTCAATCACTTTGATCAATGCCTGGATTTCTTTTTTTGCCTGTGACTGGTTCATATAATAGAAAATTTTTCAAACTCTCCTTTTGAATCTATCCACTCAATACGATGGTCCCTGATAAAGCTGCCAAACTGCCCTTTTAATCTCGAGAGAAGTTCTTCAATCCCTTCGCGGGGCCCCCCAACAACTGCTTGCACGCTGCCATCGGATAAATTTTTGACCCATCCAGTCAAAGATAATTGTTGGGCAAAGGATAAGGTAGTATACCGAAAACCGACACCTTGAACAGTACCACGGAAATAGATATGGGCTCGAACCATAAAATGAAAAAATTTAATCCAGCAATCCACAAAATCTAATTGACTTTAGGAGTATTATCATGGACATTCATGATCCAAGGAATTGTTGAAGGTTGGTCATCGGTTGGAAACTTGTGACCAACGGCACAAAGCCAGATGCGTTTTGTAAACTTTGAAGCATGGCGGGGTCAAGATGAAATTTGATTACCCCGTTAGTATTTTGCGTATGCAAATACTTAATGGCTAAACTAAGATCAATACCGCCTACTTTATCATTCGATGTTCCATCAGGATTATTTGTACCTGCCAATTGCGCTTTATTTGATTCATCTTTTTCTCTTAAGAAATTATGTGCCGTCAAATTTAGGGCCTCTCTCGCCGCACGATCCTTTAATGCTAATAATTTTCCTAATTGAGGATCAATATGCTTGGATTCCCAATTTAAATCTCCCGGAATATCTGAAATAATGTAACCCAGGTATAATTTTATGTCCGGTTTAACTGAGCGTAAAATATCAACCATAGGGGCAGCTTCCATATCTAAAGCACAGATATTTTCTTCACTAAGCCTTTCTAAAATCGGTACTGTCTCAAGGGCCAAAGAATCAATAGTATAAAGCTTTCCCAACACCACTTTAATGACCGGTCTTTTATTATTATAAATCTTCTTTTCCACAATCTTTACTCGGTTTTGATGCCTATCAATAATGACGTAAGACATTTCATTATCTCGTAATGTTGCTATCAAATGAGGCAGGTACAGGTTTTCAATCTTTCTTTCAGAAAGGGCATCGACAATTGACGTAGGAACAAATATATCCCCGGGTAATACCCTTTTATCAGGATCTTTATCAGTAATTGGGCTATCAAAATTTTTAATATACCCCACTATTCCTGATGAAATGAAGGCATTCGCAGTGTTATATTTCTCTGCAAGAAACCTTGTAGCATAAGCGCCAAGATCTCCCAACATTATGTTAAAAGAAGCCAAAGTACGGCCTTTTTCATATTGGGCTATACGAAACTGATATGGACTTACTTTTTCAAAAGCGCCTCTATCATTCTTAGTATGATAATAACTATCGAATAATTCTGGAGTCTTACTGCCCACACCAAAACCAGCGCTAACACCAATAACATCAATTGGAGAATCTACTTTTGCCTTCTGTTCTAAATGACTTAACATGCTTTCATAATCTGGCACATGGTCAATAACAACAACGGAACCAATGATAGTCAGATAGAAATCTACTAAATCCCGTATATTAGTTGCTCCCGTAATATTTAAAACAACCACATCCACTGATCCATTTTGATTGCTTTTAGAAAAAACCAATCGATTATTATATTGCTTTTCTTTGTCCGACTCCCTAAAAGGATGCCAAGAAAAACCCTTTTTTCCCAATTCTTTAATATATCCTAAAGGTGTACCTACATGAATAGTGATCCTGGATGTTTTAGGGGTCCTTTTTATGACTTCATAAAGATCTTCAGGGATTTCAAAACGGACCATAAAATCCCTAAATTCTTCTTCATTAAAAGCATGTCGCCCTTCTGGAACTGCCAAAGTTCTTAGTTCCCCTCCATCTGCTTGTGCTGCACTTATTTTATAAATTCTTTCCGTGTTTTTAACTGATTCGTATTCAACTTGATACCTGATTTCATCTTGAAGGAACAATGTCAAGAAAATCAGGTTCTTAACATAACCCTCCGGTTTGTGAGTGATTCTTTTAATTATAGCAATAAGAAGAGACCTTTCAATTTTAACATCTAAATAGTCTATCAATGCATTTATAATATTTG
>CAYZLU010000015.1:0-703 GCA_964479285.1 uncultured Planctomycetales bacterium
ATGTGACTGTCATTTTAGCTGCTGAGCGGCTGCCTAAAATATTTCCCATGCTCATGACGCCGGCAGGCACCATTGCCCCTGCCCGTGTTTTTATTATCGGTGCCGGGGTTGCTGGTTTACAGGCTATTGCCACAGCCAAACGTCTGGGGGCCCGTGTCGAAGCTTTTGATACACGTTCAGTAGTCAAAGAACAAGTGCAATCCCTAGGTGCTAAATTTGTTGAAATTGATCTAGGTGAAACAGGCCAAACCGCCCAGGGGTATGCCAAGGCACTGACCCCTGAACAATTGGAAAAACAGCGCCAAGGCATGGCCCGTGTCTGCGCGCAGTCCGATGTCATTATCACCACAGCCCAATTGTTCGGGAGGCGGGCACCGGTGGTTTTGACCCAAGACATCATTGCTCAATTAAAACCAGGGACCATCATTGTGGACATGGCTGTTGAATCTGGAGGTAATGTGGAAGGCTCCAAGCTTAATGAAGAGGTCGTGACACCCCAGGGTGTACGTATTTTGGGGCTGGGAAACCTGCCTGGCCGCGTTGCAGTCCATGCTTCACAAGTTTATTCCGCCAATCTGCACAATTTACTTGAAGAATATTGGGACAAAGAAACAAAAATCTTTAAAATCAATCTTGAAGATGAAATCATTAAAGGTTCCCTAATTACCCATCAAGGACAAGTGGTGAATGAAATGGTGAAGAA
>CAYZLU010000015.1:713-17082 GCA_964479285.1 uncultured Planctomycetales bacterium
ATAGGGGTTTAAATATGGAACTCATTTATCTGCTGTTTATTTTAGTATTATCTGTTTTTTTAGGCTTTGCGCTCATTTCACGGGTCCCTCCCTTATTACATACACCATTGATGTCTGAAGCCAACGCGATATGCGGGATCATCATTGTCGGCGCCCTGGTAGCCGCGGGAGCAGAAGCTAACAGCCCCCTTACCATTATCCTGGGGACTTCAGCCGTGGCCCTGGCCACTTTTAACGTAGTTGGCGGTTACCTGGTCACCGAACGCATGATAAAAATGTTTAAGAAAAATGGATAGTAGAAAGAAAAATTCCAATGAACAATGAATTTATTACGAATTTTGTTTATATCATCAGCTCCGTCTTGTTTGCATTCGGGTTAAAATTTTTAGGATCCCCTGTCTCCGCCAGACGTGGTAATATGCTCTCTGCCTTAGGGATGCTTTTAGCAGTACTCGCTACACTTTCAAACGGTCACATCCTTAATTTTCAATGGATACTGATTGGAATTATCATTGGCACAAGCTTGGGTGCATTAGTAGCTTTGCGAGCACAAATGACTGCTATGCCTGAAATGATCGCCCTGTTACATGGCTGTGGCGCGTTGGCCAGCGTCTTCGTTGACTGGACAGCCTATCATGTGCATGGTGCCACTGATCTAACCAACGCCATTACCCTTTACCTTTCCATTGTCATCGGCGGCCTGACCGTGACTGGATCTGCGATTGCCTGGGGTAAATTAAGTGAAAAGATCACCGGCAAGCCCATATTATTTACCGGTCAAAAATGGCTCAATATGGCTGTCATTGGAGCAATTTTTGTCCTTGGCATCATGTTCATCCTGCAACCTTCCAGATATGACCTTTTTCTTACTATCCTTGGATTATCCATGTTTTTTGGTGTTTTCATGGTCATCCCCATCGGCGGTGCGGACATGCCGGTGGTCATTTCCGTTTTAAACAGTTATTCAGGGGTCGTGGCCTGCACCACTGGTTTTGTCATCCATAATACCCTCTTGATTGTTGTTGGTTCACTGGTCGGCGCCAACGGCATTATCTTGAGTATTATCATGTGTAAGGCCATGAACCGCTCCATCACCAATGTCCTCTTTGGGGCATTCGGCAGCGTGGTTAAAAAGACCGCAAGCGGCGAAAAAAAAGAAGCAAAATCGATCCCTGTTGAAGACGCATTTTTGATTCTAGAAAACGCCAAATCAGTGGTCATTATCCCCGGATATGGCATGGCCGTGGCCCAAGCCCAGCATGCGGTAAGGGAGTTAAGCGAATTTTTAGAAAAGAATGGCTGTGATGTTAAATACGCTATTCACCCTGTGGCAGGCCGTATGCCAGGACACATGAACGTATTGTTGGCAGAAGCAAATATCCCATATGATCAATTGTTGGAAATGGACGCCATCAACCCTTTGATGGACAGCGTTGACGTGGCCATCATCATTGGGGCCAATGACGTGGTCAACCCTGCCTCACGCCATGACAAATCAAGCCCCATTTACGGCATGCCCATCATCAACGCAGACAAAGCCAAGACCGTTTTTGTCCTTAAACGTTCCATGGCCACTGGTTTTGCCGGCATTGAAAATGAATTATTTTATTACGACAATTGCCGCATGATCTTTGGCGACGCCAAACAAACTGTCCAAGCCTTAGTTGCAGAATTCAAAAGCAGTCAACAGCATTAAATCATACTGATTTCTTCAGGCAATCTGCTATGCGGTGTCATGGCTTCCACAGAAATGATCTTAATAATGGCCAGATGGTAATTGGGGTCTTCAGCACCAGCAAAATACTGGCGTAACATGGGGACATTTTCAAACACAATTTGCTTTTTGGAAATATCATCGCTGATCGTGGCTGTGCCTGATACGCGGCAATACCACATTTTGCGGTCTACAAAACAAACTTCCACATTAGAATTGGCCTTTATTTGAGAGATCGTCCTTGAACGGCCCAAAAGGGCCAATAAAAGCTCGCCATCTTCACTCAAGTATGGCATCATCGGACGTACACGCGGTTTATTGCCTTCTACGGTTGCAAAAAAACCGAAACCAGCATCACGGACAATATCAATAGCTTCGTCTTTAGTCATAATTGATTTCACCCTTCCCTCGCCGCTCCCTCTTCAAAAGAGGAAGAAGAATTATTTGTTTAAAAATTTATCCGTCCCGGTATATTCTTTATTTTTAACGGCCACTATCTCTGCCATGATGGAGACTGCTATTTCTTCCGGTGTTTGGCTTCCGATATCAAGGCCCATGGGTATGTGGATTTTTCTTAGATATTTATCTTCAATACCCATCTTTTTTAAACGTCCAAAGAATTTAACCCGCTTAGGTTTACTGGAAATTACACCTATGTAAGCTGCTGAAGATTTTACCACAACCTTAAGGCATTCAAAATCATATTCATTACCCTGTGTGACAATAGCTACACAGGTATTGGTTTCAATGGGAAGCTTGGCCAATTCACCGGCGTGCCCACCGATAATGATCTTATCAACATGGGGAAAACGGCCTTTATTGGCAAATTCCTCACGATTATCAATGATCGTGATTTTAAAACCAAGGATTTTAGCAATGGCAGACAACGGCAAAGCTATATGCCCCGCGCCGCAGACAATCAGATGTTCCTTAGGGGAAAATGGCTCAATAAAGACCTTCATCTGCCCTCCGCAGACAGATTCCCCTTGCCGACCAAAATAATTATAAATGACTGACCTGGGTTTTTGTTCTTTTATGGCTTTAAGGCACTCCGCAACGGCTGCTTTTTCATTACGCCCGCCGCCGATAGTCCCGTAAGAGGAACCGTCGTCAAAAACAATCATTTTGGCGCCAGTTTTGCGTGGAGTGCCTTTCAGGGTCGCTTCAATGATCGTGGCAAAGGCATAATTCTGGCCTTTTTGGGAGGCCTTGAGCGCTTTGTAAAGAATTTCCAACGGCATTATTATTTGACGTAAGCTTTAAGGATCTTTTGGTCCTGCACAGGACGGTCTCCCTGCCCCGTCGGAGTACTTTCAATCTTTGAAACGATATCATACCCCTGGGTCACCTGGCCAAAAATTGTATGGTGGCCATTTAACCAAGTGGTGGCGGCTGTGGTAATAAAGAATTGGCTGCCATTGGTGTCCGGGCCTCGATTAGCCATGGCTAAAATACCAGGCTTATCAAAAGTAAGGTCAGGGTTGATTTCATCTGCGAAATCCCCGCCCCATAGGCTCCCACCCCCGCTGCCTGTTCCTGTGGGATCTCCACCCTGGATCATAAATCCTTTGATCACTCGATGAAAAATGAGGCCGTTGTAATAGCCTTTTTTGACCAAGCCAACAAAATTTTCTACGGTCTTTGGGGCCTTGTCTGCAAATAAAGTCAATTCGATATTACCCTGGTTTGTTTCCAAAACAACGGTGGTTGATTTCACATTTGGCTCCTGTGCTTGGGTTAGAGAAAAAGGTATGATAACTGAGAAGCAAAGAAATAGCAATCGACAAATACAAACCATAAAACCCTCCTTCATGGCCCCACTTACTGGCAGGGCATGTTTTTACTTTATTGAATGTTCATTATATTGGATCGCAGGCAGTCCTAATTCAGACCTGAAGATGCGGTTTTGTTCCCTTAAACGATGGACTTCGTCTTCTAACAATGATTTGATTTTATCAAAATCACGCACTTGAACGTAAAATATTTGCAATTCAGTCTGTAAACGTCCAATGTTCTTGTTTTTCTCAGCCAGAAGAGTTTCCAACTTTTCTACCCGTTTATCAAGCACATCATAGCGAGAATTTTCAAGATATTTTGGCTTTGGAGGAGACTTGGGCAAAGGTGGTTTTACCATTTCAGGCAACAAGATTTTTACGACCCAATATAAAGCTGTAATTAATGCAGCCAAATAGAGAATTATCATATCCACCTCCCTCTATACATTTGACAATAATGACAGCTGTCTTATAATTGATTTTATGAACACTTGCATTATCCTATCAGCAGGCTTGAGTGAACGCTTTGGGTCTCCTAAAGCCTTGGCAAAGATGACAGGGAACACTGTTATCCAGCATGTCCAAAGCACCCTGCTCCAAAGCTCTTGTGATGATATCATCGTCGTTTTAGGAGACCACGCCCATCAAATAATGCCATTTATATTTATACACAGCCGAATACGTGTTGTCTATAACAAACATTACAATTTTGGACAGACATCTTCCATGCAGGAAGGATGGCGTCAGGCAAACCCTTCCTCCGAGGGGGTCATGTTTTTGCCGGTGGATTGTCCAGCAGTGCAGGCATCAAGCATCGATAAAATTGCTGATCATTTTAATAAAAATAAACCTGATATATTGATCCCTACTTATCAAAACAAAAAAGGACATCCCCCCATCTTTCACCAACGCCTAAAACAAAAAGCCCTTGATCTTCCAACTAATCAAGGGCTAAATTCTTTATTTGCCTGCTTTCCGCCGCAAACGATAGAAATCAATGATCCAGGCATTATCAAAAGCTTCAACACTCCCAAAGAATTCAATGAAATCAAGAAAATGAACGTGTCAATCTGAAGCAAACTCCAAGAATTATTTCCAAACAATGGCTTTAGCAGTATAGGTCGTGCGGATATAGGCGTTGCCTAAAAGCTTCTGGGGGGTATGGGCTTTCCAAAAATCAGTGGCATCATTTTGCACATCAGTGATGGCATCGGCACCAAGCATACCGGCCTCTTGTTTTAATTTTGGCAAAACATCTTCCAAGGGCTGGCGGCGTTCTGTCGTGACAGTCACCGTGGCGATTTCGGTGTAAGGCTTGTCGACCTTTTCAATATAAGCCACCTCATCAATACTTGTCTTAGGAACATAATAATCCTGCGAGGTGTCTTTAGAGTCAATTTGATAGAAAGTGCAACCTGAAGAAAAGATGACCAAAAATATTAGAGTAAAAAATATGCGTTTCATAATGCCTATCTATGAATGGTTAAAGTACTGATTGATTATATTACCAAATTTAATGAAAACAATAAGTTTTAAAGGTTTTATTTTATTAAAATTTATTGTTCTTTCAGAGATTGCTTCGCTTCGCTCGCAATGACACTAGCTTTTTCCTTTAACGCCTTGATAATTTTCTCAGGTGTAATGGGCAACTCTTTGATACGCACGCCAATGGCATCTTCCACGGCATTAGCAATCGCCGCTGCGGTCGGCAACAAAGCAGCTTCCCCCATGCCTTTGGCACCAAAAGGCCCTTCAAGCTCGTCGGTTTCAATTAAGAGGCTGTTCATTTTTGGCATGCCGATGGAACGCGGCACACGGTAGCCCGCAAAATTTGGATTAAGGACCCGGCCGTTTTTAAACCTTAAATCTTCATAAAATGTATACCCAATACCCATGGCCAAGGAACCTTCGATTTGGGCCTCCACCGATTGGGGGTTGATCGCTCGGCCGATATCATGCGCGTCCCATAATTCCAGCACCTTAACATGACCGGTGTCGGTGTCAACTTCCACTTCTGCAATCTGGGCCTCAAAACCATAGCTTCCGGAAACATTTCCTTCACCGGTACGAAAATCAATGGGTGTCGTTTTGGGATTATAACTGCCGCGTCCAATAATTTGTTTGCCATACTTAAAAGAATAACAAAGCTCCAGGGCACGGTCGAAGCTCATCAATAACTTACCATCATTTTTAAATATTACTTTTTCAGCTTTGATATCCAGATCACTAATGTTTAAATTGCTGTCTTTAGCAACAATTTCCAAAATCTGAAGTTTAGCATCCCTGCCGCCAAGTAAAGCGGCGTTGCCAGAAATAAAAGTCACCCGGCTTGCAAAAGAACCTGTGTCAAAAGGGGTGATTTCCGTGTCACCTGCCTTGCATTTAATGCGGCTATAACTGACACCTAATTCATGGGCGGCAATCTGGGACAAAGCTGTATTAGAACCCTGTCCTGTATCAGCGGCACCGGTGAATAAATAAACCGAACCGTCTTCTTCAACCTTGACGATGGCACCGGCAGATTCATGAGATTTGTACATTTTAGAACCCATGACGTCCGCGGCAATACCAATACCTATGCCTCGCTTGAGATGCTTCATCTTGCCGCGTTTTTCTGCCCAGCCAGAAGCTTTGGCCGCCTTTTCAATGCACTCCTGCAACCCATTGGTGGTCAAAATCATTTTATTAATAGTCACCATATTAGGTGTCGTAATATTCTTAAGACGAAATTCGATCGGGTCCATGCCCAAATCCCGTGCGACCATGTCCATATGAGATTCAATGGCAAAACCACTTTGCACCCCTCCAAAACCGCGCATGGCACCACTGATAGGATTGTTCGTATAAATGCGATAGCCGCTCATGCGAAAATGCTGGATTTTATAGACCATGAAAATACGCATCATGGCCGCAGCCAGGACAGTTGGACCATAGCTGCAATAAGCCCCCCCATCAGCCAATACCTCACCAGTAATGGCAAGGATGGTCCCGTCTTTTTTTACCCCGGTTTTGACCCTATAAATCATGCCATGTTTGCGCCGGGTGGTAGTGAATTCTTCTTCACGTGTCAAACAAATCTTGACCGGCAGGCCGCCGGCCTTTTTAGAAAGCAGACAAGCAGCAAAATCCATAGGTAACATTTCCAATTTGCCGCCAAAACCACCGCCTACTGCCATTTTAATCACCCGCACATCATTCAAATCCATTTTTAAAGTTTTGGCCAAAGCTTCACGGCACTTAAACGGTGCTTGGGATGAGGACCACAGGGTGATTTTATTGGTAAAAGTCTCCCACTGCCCCACGCACACATGGGGTTCCATAGGGGCTGGATGTGCCACAGGGCACCAGAATTTATCCTCGCGTACAAGGTCAGCTTCCTTCATCACACGTTCAGGGTTACCAAAATTAACCGGTAAAATCACCGCTATGTTATTGAGAGATTCATGAATTTGAGGGGCCCCAGGCTTAACAGCTTCTTCAATTTCAAAAACCCCAGGAAGGATTTCATATTTAACATCGATCAAACGCAAGGCTTCATCCACTGTTTCTTCATCAACAGCTGCAACAGCAGCAATCTCATCTCCAATATAACGGACTTTATCAGCCTCCAGCGCCATTTGATCGACCGTATGAGGAAAAAAGTATTCATTAGAGCCAAATTTAATCTGGTGCGTGTCCTTGGCCGTAATTATCGCTTTTACGCCAGGCAAAGCCTCAGCCTTGGAGGTATCAATACTGATGATGCGCGCATGCGCGTGGGGGGAACGCAGCATTTTCCCAACAAGCATATTGGCCATTTGCACATCAAAAACATATTTTAGCTGGCCTGTGACAATGCCCCTGCCCTCGATGCGTGGCACGCTTTTACCAACTGGATCAACGTATTGGTCTACAAATTTTGATTTTTTTGCTGTTAAGGCCATCTATTGTTGTTCTTTCAAAGGTTGTTTCGCTGCGCACGCAAGGACACCATTTTCTTTCCGGCTTCATGCACCGCTTCAAATATTTTTGGATACCCTGCGCATCGGCAAATATTACCATCAAGGGCATATTCAATTTCTTCTTGGGTAGGATTCGGTTTTTTTTCCAATAAAGCAACAGACGACATGATCATGCCCGGTATGCAAAAACCACATTGCACCGAACCGCAATCCACATAAGCTTGCTGGACAGGATGAAGAACATCTCCTTGGGCCAAACCTTCAATGGTCGTGACTTCATCACCCTGGATATTGGCTGCCAAAGTAATGCATGACAAAACCGCTTTACCATTGATCATGACCGTACAAGTACCGCATTCCGTTTCCTGGCAAGCGGTTTTGGTCCCTGTCAAAGACAAATGATCACGCAAGACTTCCAAAAGGGTCTCATTTCCCTTAAGGTTTAAAGCATGTTGCTTCTTATTGATTGTTAAATTTACGTCCACAAAATTAACCTTGGGTGATTTCTTCAATGGCTGATTTTAAACTGACCCTGAACATATGCTGCTTATAATCACTGGAACGTGTGTCATAAATAGTGGTGGTCAAATGCTCCAAGGCTTCCTTGCCTAAGTCCGGCGAAGAAGAATTTTTATTCAAGAATTCTTCTAAGACAAGGTCCCTCTGGGCAAATGCACTGCCATTATTAATGCCCACCCTGCTATTATACCATTTTTTACCTTTAATTTCAGTTTTTACGCATATAGCCAATAAGGGTATATCCACATGCACCGTTTTTTTGACCCGGCGGTAAGCAGTCCGCCCCTCATTTTGAATTTTAATGGTCACATGAGTAAATAATTTTTCTGATCGCGCCGCGTTCTTAAAAAAATCTTCAGTTGCAAGAATATCTTCTTTACCATCAGGTCCCAAAAAATGCATTTTGGCATCCAGGGCAATCATCACGGCGCCCATTTCCGTCCAGGTATAGCGGCAGGTCAAATTCCCCCCTACGGTCGCCATATTACGGATAGGATTGGTGGAAATATTACGGCAAACAGTATGCAAAATTCTCAAATGACCATCAGGCAAAGGACTTTCCAAAAGGTCATTGATCCTGGTCATGGCCTTGATCGTAAGCGTATCTCCCTGGAGGCCCACACCTCTAAGTTCTTCCACCTTGGCCAAACTTAAAATATTGCGGGCAGTCTTGGTACCTTTGGTTTTTAATAATTTCATGCTGTTAAGCAGAAATGTACCGCCAGCCAGGACCTTGGAATCTTCCAATTCCTTGTAAAGACGGGCCGCTTCAAGCGAAGTTTTGGGCAAATGCAGGGTTAAAGGATTAAGTAGCATGGCAAAAGTATAGCAAAAATAGGGGCCTAGACCAAGTATTTCTAGTTTTAACAAAGCCAGACCTGATCTTTGGCATTTTCTCCAGTTTAAGCGGAAAAAGGCAGCCGTGTTTGAAGAAAATGATTTTCAATACTTATGTCGAACCGGCGTCAACTTATACTTATTTAGGTCTATACCATTTAAGTAACTAATAAACTTATTTCGCTTCTTTAGTATTCCAGGGATTTTAGGAAGAATGACAAAATATGAGACCAGCATAGAGACCAAAAAACGGAACAACCGCAAGACTATTTGGAATAGACCATTGATGCTGATTTTTGAATTCTTTTTTGTCAGCTGGACCACCGTCGACTGTTTCCCATAATTTGACAATAATAATAATCTTTTTATGCGGCCAAAGTTTTCCAATCTAAATATCATTTGTAAATCAAGCAAGGGCAATAGGAAAATGTTCTTTAAAGGAAATTCTTTTAAAACAAAATAAAGACGCATCATGGCTTCATCTAAACCTTCTCCTCTATAACGAACGTTCCTTGAATATTTGTGCAGGACGAAACCTTCCCCCAAAACCATGAGCTTACGGTTCGTTTTAAAGATCCGGTAAGAAATATCGACATCATCAAAATACGGGAGAAAGTAGGACAAATCAAAACCGCCAACTTCCATGAATATTTCTCTCGTCGTTAAAAAATTACATGTAGTAATCACATCGGTTTCTTTCAAAGATCCCTTACTTAAATGTTCACCGCGTGAAAAACCGTTGGGCCTTAACCGTTGTAACTTAACACCTACAACATCGTTGTCCGTGCTTATCACAGCCTCACCGCCGATAACACCGACCTGTTGTTCTCTTTCAAAATATTCAACATATTTAGAAAGACAGTCTTCTTCCAATATCTCTGAATCGCTATCAAGAAACCAAATGTAATGTCCGCTGGCAAAACAGACCCCCGCATTCCTGGCATAGGAAGTCCCCCAATTTTCCAAAGCCCTATAATAGAATAAATTAGGGATTGTTGCCTTTTGAATAAAGGATTCCGTAAGGTCCTGGCTGCCGTTGTCCATCACAATGATTTCATAATTCAAATAAGTCTGCTTTTGAATCGATTCAAGGCAGCACTTTAAGTCGTCAGCACGGTTAAATGAAATAATTATAATAGAAACTTTGAGTGACATAAGATCTTCAAATAATCATGGAGAATTTTTATGGCCATTGGTAAATGATGCATGCACCTGCAACGCCCATTTTCTTAATCCCATCCTTTTCGAAACTGGTTTTCCATCATTCTTTAACCACCTGTTCAAGGGTGTATAAAACCCTGTTTTTGGACGGTCAAACAGGCTTTTGGGCAAAGGTTCTCTGACTGATTTTGCCATGTCCAACTTTGTAGGTTTATTGGACTTTGAAAAAAGCGGAGCTATGGATTTTAATAATGCTATGTCAACGAAGGGGACCCGTACCTCAAGGGAATGCGCCATGCCGGCCCAATCCGCGTGACGCAGCAATTGACTCTGCATGTACTGGGTCATCTCCAATGCCACGATCTTAAAATGGTTATTTTGAATGTCCTCTGTCATCCTTTTCATCGCTAAAAAATGAGGTTGCAATCCTTCCAAACCAGCAAAGGCAGTTTCCACACCTAATATTCCAGGTAATTCCCAAGGCATGAAGCAAGCCCTGCCTAAAAAATAGGCCCTGTCGTAAGAATATCCATACTCAAATATTCCCGCATATTTTGGTTTGCCGATACTTTTGAAAGCATTACCCATGAACAAACGGAACATTTTTCCAAATTGGGGAACGTAGTTGTTAAATCCCGTCAAGCTGGTTATTTTAGGGATATATTTGAAAGTTTTATATGTTCCAAAAATTTCATCACCACCAAGGCCAGATAAAGCGACTTTTAAGCCCATCTCACTGGCTGCTTTGCTTACAAAATAATTATTGATGCCATCAATGGACGGCTGGTCCATCTTCAATAAAATATTAGGTAATTCATTTTCGAAATCCATTTTCGAGACCCAAACCGTATGGTGTTGGGTCCCATACTGCTTTGCGATCTCTTGAGCTAAAGCTGTTTCATCAAAAGTAGTGCCTCGGCATTCGTCGAAGCCGATAGTGATGGTTTTTAAAAGATGCCCATTGATCTCGGACGACAAAGCTGTAATTACTGAGGAATCAAAACCTGAGGACAAAAAAACACCGACTGGAACGTCAGCAATCGAATGATACTTTACGCTTTCTAATAAAGCATCATGTAAATACTCTTTCATTTCAAAAGGAGTCATTTTGATCTTGACGGTACTTGCCTGGCTCAATATTTCTGATACGTCAGAAAATATTCTTGGCCTATGGCCACCATTTTTATCAATCCACATTGAAGAACCACCCGGAAGGGCCTGTATCGCTTTATAAATGGTATATGGTTCGGGAACATACCCCCACAAAAGAAAACCCGCCTGCCCGGAAGGGTCCAATTTTTTATCAATGTGTTCACTTTCAAGCAAGGCCTTTACTTGGGAAGCTATCCGTATCGTTTTACCGTCATCCGCATAATAAAGTGGTTTTATGCCTAGGGGGTCTCGTGCCAGTAACACCCCACCCTTATTTTTATCCCACAGAGCAAACGCGTACATGCCTCGCAAATGATCAAACATTTTAATTCCATATTCCTTATACATATTCAAAAGGACCTCAGTATCTGATTGGGAATGAAATGAATATCCTTTGTCTTCCAGTTCATTTTTTAAGATTTTATAGTTATAAATCTCGCCATTAAACGTTATCACTAATCTACCATCCTGTGATTTCATTGGTTGATTTGCTTTATTGGTAAGATCAATGATGGACAGCCGACGGTGCCCCAAAGCCAGACGATCATCTTCCGAAAACCATTCTCCAAAATGGTCCGGGCCGCGAGTCGCCATTTGGTCACAAATGACCTTTAGTTCATGGCGCTCAACCTTTAAACCTGATGACGCGTAATTGAATATCCCTGCAATACCACACATCAAAAACCTCCCAAGCAAGCATTACCGTTCAGGGGCCCATGCTTTAAATTTCCTGCCCATAAAATAATAAAAGAAACCTATTAAAATCCCTAAATTTGAAAAACAGAAGAAATAGACGGCATAAAATAATTTCTGTAACACAACAATCGGCACTACCCTTTTCAAAAAAGGGTACATCAGGGCGATGGCATAAAAGACAACTTGTAAAAGAAAGAATAATTTAAGATATACCCCTTGTTTTAAAAGAAACGCATTGGTCAGGAATAGAGCAATTAAAAAGAAAGGCGCAAACCATCGCAGCATCTTGTGGCTCCAGAATTTAATGCTGAAGAATCCCATTACAAAAGGGTTAAGGACATGTTTCATTGTTGACATGAGTTGCAAGTTCTTTGATACAATCCTGTACCTTCTTCTGATTTGTTGCGCATCATCAGAATCAAATTTCTCAAATGATTTTGCTTCTTTTTCATAAATAATCCTTTTTTGATCTTCGGCCACCCGGAAAGGCAATATGGCGTCTTCTCCACCCACTTCCCAATCTTCAGCGTAATATTCTCTCCTGACAGAAAAAAGTGAGCCTTCCACTGAAACAATAGAGCCCGTATTACTTTCCAGTCTTTTGATGAAATTCTCATATTTTTTATATAAACCTTCACCACTCGTGCCGTCGTTACAAATATAATTCAAATCACCGCACACGCAGCCAACAGAAGCATCTTCGTAATTCATCATCATATTCTTTATCGCATTCTTCTCTAAAACTGCATTCGTGTCTGAAAAAATTAATATTTCCCCTTTGGATTTCTTTACGGCTTTAAATTGTACGGCTGTTTTACCTAAATGTTTCTCATTGATTATGATGATATCCCCACACTCTTCATACGGTTTGGCGATAGCCAATGTATTATCCGTACACCCATCTAGGGCAATTATTATTTCTAATTTGTCCACGGGGTAATTCAACGCCAGAGAATTCAGGATTTTTTCTTTTATGTATTTTTCTTCATTAAAAGCCGTGACGATCAAGCTACAACTTAATTTTACCTCGCCTTTGTTGACTGGTTTTGCTATGAAAAAATTAAGCACAAATAAAAGGCAGGGATAACCGATATAAATATAAAATAAAATTATGAAAATTATACAGAAAGAAACCAGCATCATCATCCTCTTAAAACATCAAACGCATCCAGATTTAACATATCGATCTATTCCCCAGGAAACCAAAAATTATTCTGTTTTCGAACACTATCCATAAGCTCCATTACCTTTAAAGAATCATCGAGTGGCATGGTTTGACTTTCAGACAGGCCTTTAAAAAGACAATCTATCACTTCTTTAGCCTCGTAGCCATACCCATTACCATCGAAAAACTTTACGATGTCCTTCTCTGCTGGCCTTTTAAAAAATGGTAAATAATGCCCTAGTTGCAAATATAATTTTCTGACCCAAAGTTGTTCCTTCATTTTTGATAAAAAATTTTGTCCAGAAAGCCCCAGGGTATTGGATAAAGGACTAGAAAAACGCGATATCCCTAAGCGATGCGGCCTAAAAAACGGCTCACCTATCTTAATTCTTCCCAAAGTCCCTGAAATGACTGCTTCATTTGACAAATATGTTTGAAGGCTGGCCGTTATGACGGCCAGCTTCCCATCGGGATATTCAAGCGACACGACTGCCTGTTCGTCAACTCCTGAACTCCCCAAAACGAGCTTGCCAGTGACCTTAGAGGGTTTCCCAAATAAATACATCGCTAATGAGATTCCGTAGACCCCCCGATCTAGCAAAGCCCCACCGCCCATTTCAATATTAAAAACGTCTTTTTGTGGATTAAAAGCTACCGGTGACCCAAAATTTACAGTCAATACACACGGTTCACCAATCAAACCACCCTTAATCAGATCTCGCGTATCACGCACCAAAGGCATAAACCGCGTCCACATCGCTTCCATACAAAAAATATTTTTCGATCGAGCCAATTCAATGACCATCTTTGCTTCATTAGCATTCAAAGCAAAGGGCTTTTCACAAAGTACCGGCTTATTGGCGTTAAGACAAAGAAGTGCATGCTCTTTATGTTTACTATTCGGAGTAGCTATATAAACCACATCAACTTCGGGATTTTCTACCAAATCCTTATAGCCTTGATAAGCAAATTTGACTTTAAATTTATCCGCGAAGACTTTGGCCGTCTCAAGCCTCCGTGACCCAACTGCAATTAATTGTGCATCAGGAAGCACCGATAGTCCCTGCGCAAATTGACATGCAATGCTCCCTGTGCCTAAAATCCCCCAACCAATCTTTTTTTTCGCGTTCATAGACACTACACCTTTGCCCAAGTCATCGGTTCAACGGGTTGAAAAGTAGAAGTGACATCATATGTACTGCTATTTTCTGAAGCATTTTGTATGGCAAGCACGACTTCATTTAAATGCAAAGAAAATGACGCAGACAACCTGGGAGACCTGCCTTCACGGATAGCTTCACCTAAATCTGCTATTCCCCGGCAGAAATCCATACGTAGAGGTGACCAACCAGTCCGATAATCCGATTTATAAAGTTTTCGTCCCAACAGTGGCAAATGCTGTTTAAAAGGGTTGAAATATGTTTTTCTGCCGAAAGTAATGATCCTTTTTGTCAAAAATACCGGAGACCTATAATTCCAGCATTCTTTTATACCCAAAATCCCATCATCACCAATGATCCTGAGTGAATTATCGTGTGGAGCGATAATACTGCATGTCAATCTAGCCACCACACCAGAAGAAAATTTAATACAGGCAACGGAAAAATCTGGATTCTTATTGAATAAAACGCCGGTATTCTTATCAGGGACCACGCAAGAAGAAAACGCCGATACAGTCAAGGCAGGCCCAAAGAAAGCCACCAGCCATGACAAGTAATAGGAGGCATGTTCCATGGTACACCCTATTTTAAACTCATCCTGATAAGGCCAAGGCGCTCCTGAAGCGCTTATCCATTTTTTATAAGGCATTTGATGCACCATTCCATCATTAAGTTCAGCATAAACCAACCTGACCTTTCCAACAACATTTTCCCTCAGTCCTTTCCAAACGGTCTGGGCTGCTTCTCCTAATAGGCCACATGGTGCGGAGCAAATATACAGCCCCTTCATTTCTGCCAAGCTCACAAGTTGTCGCGCTTCATCAATATTTGTTGAGAGGGGCTTTTCAGTGTATACATTCTTACCCGCCTCTAAACACGCTTTAGAAACAGCAAAATGATTGTCTGGATTTGTTAAATTAATGACTATATCTACAGATTTATCATTTATTAATGCCTCTAACGATGGATAAACCGGCAATGAATAGTGCTCAGCAAATACCTTTGCACGTATGTTGTCCCGGTCCATGACCCCCGCAAGCTTTAATTCAGGATACAGGCTAAACGTAGTCATATAATAATCGGCAACAAACCCACATCCAACAATAGCAACAATCATTAACGGCCTTTTTCTTCTCGTTTAGATTTTACCCAACCGAGTGAATGAAATAAACCAGGTGACGCTTTAAGATAACGTTCCTGAGCAATTTCTTTTAACCAGAGGCTCTTGGTTTCTGCATTTTTCTCCAGGCGAGCATCACCCCAGCTCTGTCCTACCCACATTTTCTGTTTGTCCCAATCAGTATCAATATAACAAAATGCTCCGACATTCCGGTCTTTAATGAATTGAAACATATGCCTCAACCATTCAATTTTCCCTCGGATACTGTACATACCCTGGGGAGTCGATTCACAAATCATAAAGGGTTTTCCATGCTCACGGGCCAATTTCAAGAAATTTGAAGCGATCGGGATCTGGCTTGTTGAAAACATAGAAACACCAAACCAATCGACATAATCATCTCCCGGATACCAGTCCATCCATTCTTTATCGGAATATGGCGCACAGTAAGAATGCCACACATACGCTGCATTCCGCACCCCTTCTTTACGTAAGAAATCAACCACATAACGAAAAACATTTTTGTACTTTTCAGGGTCATAATGGTTTGAAGGTAAATCGAATTCATACCCTATGCGTAGATAAACCGGCCGGTCGGCCTTTTTGATCCAGCGGGCCAATCTCATCAAACTAGCGTCGTATGTTCCATCGAGAGTATTATTAAGCCCATCAACCATGTATAAGCCAAGTTGGATGACAGAATTTGGGTAAGACCTTAAGAGAGCATCCCCATCTATTGGACCAGCTCCATAATCAGTCGGCCTATCCAGTCCCTCGCTCTTTTGAATATTAGTGTATAACATTGCCCCACCAGGAACATTGCCAGTAGACCTTACATACCTAGCAATAGTGTCACGGTCCTGGCCGATCAAAAGCAGGGTTTTTCCCGCTGGAGGAACAAATGAATTTGAAGCAGAAAATGAAGGACAAGGGGAAAATATAAGCAGCCATATACATATCTTCAAAAACACCCTACCGTAATTTAAGTAGTTTCTCGATTTTTTCATTGCTTGCCTCCTGCTCGCTTTAACACCGTTATTTATAAAAAGTAAGCTTGCACATTAATATCCCTTTAAAGTCATTAAGGACATTTATTTTATTTACCGTTCTTTCGTACAGGACCCCCATC
>CAYZLU010000016.1:0-17050 GCA_964479285.1 uncultured Planctomycetales bacterium
GACCCTCCCCTCAAGGGGGAGGGAATAACTCGCTTATAACGGCTTAATGATTACTTTGTTCTCATGCTTATTTAAATGTTGACAAGGAAACTATTTACTGATACATTATCAACTACGAAAGAGGTTGACAATGACAGTATTGAAAGCGTTCGGAGTTTCAGAAGGGCAGAACAAGCATTATGAAGAGGCTGTTTATAGCGTAACGCTTATTAATAATATCATTAACAAGAACATTTCTTCTCAATATGCCCATTTTAATTTGACCCCTGGGAAGTTCAACATTCTTATGGTGGTTAAGCACGCAGGTAAGGAAAAAGGCATAAAACAAGTCGAAATCAGCAAGAATTTAATTCTTACGCCTTCTAATATAACAAAATTAATAGACAAGCTTGAAAAAGATAAATTGGTCACTCGCTCGGCTCCTTCCGGTGATAGAAGGGTCAATATTGTGACAATTACTGAGAGGGGCTCAAAATTGGTGGACATGGCCTCAGCTGGTTCTATAGGTGAGTTTAAGAGAATGGCGGGTAATATAAGACCAGATAAGCTGAAGAAATTGTCCTCTCTATTAATGGAGTGGCTTAACTTGCTTCAAGAATGACAAAGTTTTTTTACCTTTATAGTTGAGTAGTTAATCATTAATTAGTTAATAAATAAAGATATAAAAGGATGGGAAAGCGGCCAAATGGGAATTGTTGCCTCGTTGTCGGCGAGATGTAGGAGATTCAAGCAAGCGTGCAGTCCAATAATTGAATAGGAGATAAAAATGAAAGATTTAAAGGATCAACAATCAGCTCAAATGGTGAAGCAAGCCATGAAAGATGACCAAGGGTTATCTGAAGTCGCAAAGAATATCCATGTCACCGTCAAAGATGGTACGGTTACATTGAATGGAGAGGTTGATACAGAGCAACAGTTGGATCTCGCAACTAATACAGCCGGAGCTGTTGCCGTGAATGAAAAAGTTAAAAACCGGATGGACGTCACGAATAATAAATAAATCATTATGATACAAGAATTATCCATAAGAAATGCTTCAATCCTGCCATTTCGATTTAAGAGATATTTCGAATCCAAGAATAATGAGATTCGAATATTTGGTCAATGTGAAGTTACTGGTAAGAATTTTGAAATGCATGTCCCCGTAGAAGGTTTTTTTGTCTATTTACAGGGATTCAAGACCATCGCTGAAGCCTTGAGTGGCACGTCAGAAGAAGAGCGGGGGTTTATTTTGACAGGGATTTCCCCGGAAGGTAGGAAGGCACAGGGAGGCTGATATAGTGAAATAAAGACAAATTTCAGTCCCTAGTTCATCGATCATCGATGTTTCACATCAAGAGGTCCTTCCCAAAATTATGTTGGATTTAAGTATTCATAGCGATTATAATATCTCCCAAACTATTTCGAGAGTAAATAATATCAGCTGGGGAAAGCGCGGTGCAATTCCGCCACAGTCCCGCTACGGTGATTTGTAAAAGGAAAAATTTCTTTACAATAAGTCCGAACACTTGCTGGTATTTTTGCATTAACTGCGTAAGACAGTGATAGTGCGTCCTATATTGAGAAGTGTGCGGGAACACCCTCAAACGTATTCTTTACGATTGAGGGTTTTTTATGCAGGAGCGGGAAAGGCCGTGAGAAACGGCCACAGTCGCGCTACGGTATCGAGACATGTTCCATCAAAGCTCGTAAGTCCGAAAACCTCTTCTGCAAAACTTAACATCAACCGTCATCGCATGAATGACAAGAGAGGCCCCATGGAAAACCAAGAACGCACCAGTGTCCGTAGCCGTGTTATCGCCACCTACGTCATTATCCTCACGGCGACGGCCATTACGTGGGTATGGGCAATTTATGAGTTTTCCGGTCATCCGGTGCTGCTTGGTTCAGCGTTCTTAGCGTATACCCTGGGTCTTCGCCACGCAGTCGACGCCGATCATATTGCGGCCATTGACAATGTTACACGCAAGTTGATGCAGGAGGGCAAGCGTCCTGTTGATGTTGGCTTTTTTTTCTCCTTGGGGCATTCCTTGGTCGTTCTTCTGGTTTCAGCCACCGTGGCTGCTACAGCCGGGGCCTTCAAGGATAAATTTGACTCTGTTTCTTCCGTTGGTGGCATCATCAGCACATCTGTTTCAGCTGGTTTTCTGCTGATTCTCGGCTTGTTTAATATCATTATATTTTTCCAAATTTATAAGATATTCAAGGGGGTGAAAGAGACAGGGGTTTACTCCGAGGAGGACTTTAACGTGCTGATGTCAAAGCGAGGTTTTTTCTCCTGGATATTTCGTCCATTGTTTGGAATGATCCGTCACAGTTGGCAGATGTTGCCGATCGGATTTTTGTTTGGTCTTGGTTTCGAAACTTCCACGGAAGTGGCTGTGATCGGGATTGCCGCGGCCCAGGCTGTCAAAGGCATCAGCATATTTTCGATTATGGTATTCCCGACCCTCTTTATGGCGGGCATGACCTTGGTCGACACAACGGATGGTGTGCTCATGCTGGGGGCCTATCAATGGGCTTTTTTGACACCAATCCGCAAACTTTATTACAACTTGACAATCACAGGGGTTTCCGTCATTGTGGCGCTTGTCGTGGCCGGCATTGAAGCTCTTGGGCTATTAGGGGACCAGTTATCGCTCAAAGGTGCTTTTTGGGGTTTCATTAGCAGTTTGGATGGCAATTTTAATACCATCGGCTTTTTTATCGTCGGAATATTTATTGGCGCCTGGTTGCTCTCTCTGATGATTTATCGTTTGAAGAGATACGACCATCTTGAAGTTAATGCCCGCTGAAAACGGGTCCTAGAAGAACATCAATGAAAAGACTCGCCAAAACAATCATGGTCCAAGGCACTGCGTCGAATGTGGGCAAAAGCATCATCACCACAGCGTTGTGCCGCATCCTTAAAAGAAGAGGGTTTCGGGTCGCCCCATTTAAGGCCCAGAACATGGCAAATAATTCTTCCGTCACCACAGAAGGGGGGGAGATTGGCACTGCGCAAGCAGTGCAGGCGCAAGCCTGCGGACTTAAACCATCAATGTGGATGAACCCTATCCTTTTAAAACCAAATTCAGATTCAACTTCCCAGCTTGTCGTTCTTGGCAAGGTGGTGGCCACTTTAACTGCAAAAGAATATCAGCAGAAAAAGTCGGAGTTGGTAAAATATGTCAAGGAAGCCCTGGATAAACTACGGCAGGAATTTGATATTGTGGTCATCGAAGGTGCAGGCAGCCCGGCCGAGATCAATTTAAAACAGCATGATATTGTGAATATGGCAGTCGCTAAATCAGTTTCCGCACCGGTAATCCTGGTCGCGGACATCGACCGTGGAGGTGTTTTTGCCCAAATCCTGGGCACCTTTGATCTTTTGGATGCTGAAGAAAAAGAATTATTAAGGACCTTTATCATCAATAAGTTTCGGGGAGACAAAGATATTTTGGTCCCGGGCATCAAATGGATCGAAGAAAGGACCAACCGGAAATCTTTGGGCGTCATTCCTATGATTTCTAATTTAAATATTAAGCAAGAAGACGCTGTGGTCTTAGACGGGTACCAAGGTCCTAAAACAGATGAGGAAAGTTTTAAGAAATTATTGATCCAGGTTGTGCGGCTGCCCCGTATTTCTAATTTTACTGATTTTGAGGCACTGGGCAGGGAAGAAGATGTGGTTTTGGAATACACCAGTCGTCCTGACCGACACCGCCTGCCGGATTTATTAATCATTCCTGGTACCAAGAATACAGCGGCTGATCTAGCATTCTTGAAAACGTCTGGCTTTGTTGGACACATCCACCGCTGCCGCCAGGCAGGGGTAAGTATATTAGGAATTTGTGGTGGATATCAAATGCTGGGTGTGCGTATCGAAGACCGTGCACATGTTGAATCTCCCCGAGAGGACATGGAAGGGTTGGGGTTATTTCCGACGATCACTACATTTTATCCTGATAAAACTACCGTTCAGGTCAAGGCCTTTCATGACCGGAGTCAGTGCCAGATAGATGGTTATGAAATACACATGGGGCAAACGCGCAGCTTAAATGGTAAATCCCCATTTTTTAGAATTACCCAAAGGCAAGGGATGAACTGCGAAGAAGAAGAGGGGTATTTTGCCTCTTATCAAGACAGCGCCGGTCAGCCGTCGTTTGTAGCAGGGACGTATATTCATGGTTTGTTTGATTTACCATCATTTCGCCGGTATTTTTTAAACGACCTGCGGCTTTCGGTGGGATTGCCCGTGGTCAATATAAACATAGCAAAGTCCGATGGCCGGGGGGCCCAAGATTTTGACCTGTTGGCAGATGAAGTTGAAAAGAACATTGATTTGAAATTATTGGGTGAGCTTTTGGGGGAACAGCTTGTATGAGTATTCCTAAAATAATGATTGCGGGCACACATAGCGGGGTTGGTAAGACACTTATTTCGTTAGCTGTGATGGCTGGCTTTAAGAAAGATGGCCGTCGCGTCGGGGCCTATAAAGTAGGGCCTGATTATATTGATCCGGGGTATCACCAATGGGTCACAGGCAGGCCTTCGCATAATTTAGATGAATGGATGATGGGACGGGATGCGGTCCGTTGGCTTTTTGCAAAGACGTCACATGATTGTGACATTGCAGTCATCGAAGGTGTCATGGGTTTGTTCGACGGTGCCAGTAGTACTGAGGACGCCGGCAGTAGCGCAGGGATCGCGAAACTATTGAATATTCCAGTGGTCCTGGTGGTGGATGCTTCTCGTATGGCGCGTTCTGTGGCAGCCATCATTAAGGGATTTCAAACGCTGGATCGTGACCTGCATATTGGTGGAGTGATTTTAAATCGTGTTTCTAGCACCCATCATTTGGAGATATTGACAGAAGCTGTTGGGGTTTATAATAAAATCCCCGTTCTAGGGGCGTTGTTGAATGACCAGCAATTGTCCGTACCCCAGCGTCATTTGGGGTTAAAAACAATCTCTGAAAACCCTGAATTCCAGAAAGTCATCGAACGTTTAGGTGAGTTTAAGAACATTAAACTTGATAAGATTTATGATATCGCACGCAGCTATTCTGATGAAGAACCCGGTGACGTGGCGCAGGTGGATTTAGGACAGAAGGTCGATAAGAAAGTCCGGATTGCTTATGCTCTGGACAGGGCCTTCCAATTTTATTACCGGGCCAATTTGGATTTTTTGGAGTCCTGTGGCGCTGAGTTGGTGCCGTTCAGCCCTTTGGAAGATGCTAAACTTCCGGATAATATCGGCGGTCTTTACTTAGGTGGAGGATTTCCCGAAATTTACGCAGAAATGATAGAATACAATCATACCATGCGCCAAGCTCTCAAGCACGCCATTGAAGACGGTTTGCCGACGTATGCGGAATGTGGCGGGTTGATTTATTTAGCAGAATCTGTGACGACATTAGATGGGAAGAAATACCAGATGGCAGGGGTGGTCCCCGGAGAAATTGAGATGACTGGCAAGCTTGTGCATTTTGGATATTGTGAAAATGAGCTTTTGAGTGATTGTTTTCTAGGGGGGAAAGGTGAGGTTTTCCGCGGTCATGAGTTTCATTATTCCCGCTGGAAGTCAGAGGGCGTTGACCCTGCTCACCGGGTGGAGAAAAAAAGACGCAATGATATAAGAAATGAGGGTTATGTGCGCAATAATTTATTAGCCAGCTATGTCCATTGCCATTTTCTTTCTTATCCCAAGAGGGCTTTGACCCTTGTCGAACAGGCACGCAACTGGCTTGCTTCAAAAAAGGAAACGGTATCGATCAAATGAGAAAAATGGACGCATTTTCAGGCCTGGAACGCAGGGCGGTTTATAAGGCGATCTATGAGCGCAGGGATATTCGCGGAGAATTTTCATCCACTACAATCCCGCAAAAAGTCCTGATGAAATTATTGACTGCCGCCCATCATGCTGGATCTGTCGGTTTTATGCAGCCGTGGAATTTCATTGTAGTGAAAGATGCTGGTGTTAAAAGCCAAATTAAGGAGATTTTTAACAAAGAGAATAAAAAGGCCAGCCAGAACTATACCGGCAGTAAAGGACAAAAATACCGGTCCTTGAAATTAGAAGGGATTGAAGAAACCCCCATAAATATTTGTGTGACATGCGACCCCACGAGGGGTGGTACGCATGTCTTGGGACGTAACACCATTAAAAGGACGGATGTATTCAGCACGTGCTGTGCGATCCAGAATTTATGGCTGGCCGCCCGTGCCGAAGGGATTGGAGTGGGTTGGGTAAGCATTCTCAATAACCGCTTGTTGAAAAATATTTTGAAGATACCTCGGCATATCAAACCCGTGGCGTATTTATGCCTTGGTTATGTGGCTAAATTCCCCAGAAAACCGATATTGGAGACGGTTGGATGGCGCAAACGCGTTCCTGTAGAACAGCTGATTTTTTGGGATGGCTGGGAGAAAAAATGATGCCGATCAAAAAAACTATGGTGGTCGTTGGGCATGGCAGCCGTTCTAAGAGTGCCAACCGTGATTTTGAACGGTTTGTAGAAGCATTTCGAGGTTTTTTTCCAGGGCAGCACATAAAACATGCTTATGTTGAATTGGCTAGACCTGTTTTAAATGAAGTGTTGGGTGAAGTTGGGCCAGTTTCTGATGAAGTGGTCATTATGCCTCTTTTCTTGTTTGGCGCCGGGCATGTGAAGAATGATATCCCCTTGATGGTCAACGGTGCCCGTAATAATTTTCCTGGGACGAAGTTTTATGTAGCGCTTCCGGTAGGGGTACATCCGAACATGGTGTCGTTGATCTCTAAACGTGTCGCAGGGGCGCTGGGAGAAAGAGATAAAAGCAGGACCGCGGTCTTAATCGTTGGCCGTGGTTCTAGTGATCCGGATGCTAACAGTGATTTTTGTAAATTAGTGCGTTTGTTTGAAGAAACGTCCGGGTATGGCCGTGTGGTGTATTCTTTCGTTGGCATAGCCAAACCCAATGTCGAGGAAGCATTGGAACGGCTGGTGCGGGAAGAGGTCAAGACCATTGTCATCCAACCTTATTTGCTTTTTTCAGGGTTGTTGATACAAAAATTAGAGGAAATGGTCGGGCGTTATACAAAATTATATCCATGGGTGCAGATGAAGATTTCTAATACCCTGGGGGAAGATGAACTGATTTTTAATCTGATGCAGGAACGTATGGACGGGGCCCGCACGCAAAATAAACCGCTGCCTTGCGATAATTGCCAGTATCGAGTACCGATCAACGGGCTGGATAAAGTAGGCGGGCTGAAGGCTCTTTTGTGGAGCCTGCGCCATACCTTGACGCATAATCAGGCCATGCCTCATACCCATGCGCATACACCTGTTTCGAAACATGTACTGGTCTGCGGGAATGTCAATTGTGTTGACCAGGGCAGCATACAGTTGATTGAATCTTTACGCCGGCTGATCAAAGAAAAGGGCCTGGAAAAGAGCATCATGGTCACCAAGACCTCATGCCTGTCCCATTGCGGGGAAGGGCCGACTGTCATTGTCTATCCCGATGGTATTTGGTATCGCCGTTGCGAAGAAAAATATGTTGCAGAGCTCTATGAGAAACACCTGATGAACAATCAGCTGGTGTCGGAAATTGTCGATCAAATTATGCAATAGAAAGGAACGGTTGAATATGGCATGCCATGAGATCACAGGATTGCGTTTAGGCCTTATGAATGTATTGGGCATTAATGACCCTAAAGAAAAACAACATGAGCTTTCAGAGTTGGGTGATGAGGCAACCCGTCCAGGTCCAGTGGCCTCTATGCTCAAGGCCCAGAATTTAATTGATTTGAAGAAACTTTATGCGCAATCCCTGACGTCTTTGGCGCAAAAGGTGGCGAAATTGCCGGCAAATGACCCAAAACTTGGATATTACCGCACCTTAATGGTGACTAATAAAAAAGTTGAGATGGAATTAAACCGCATGATAAGTGACCTGAATTCTTTGTACAAAGAATTGGATGAAATGCATAATTTTATCCATGAAGTTTTTCCTGAATGATGCAGGCGAGGTGATGGCATGGCAGATGTTAAAAAAGCCCGGGTCGTTAAAACCATGGCAATACAAGAGGATGTGTGTTATTTGTCTTGTGAAATGGTGGTACCCATGGAATTAGGTTTTAAAGGCGGGCAATATATTATTGTCAACAGCGGTAAGCTCTTGGCCAATGGTAAATTAGGCAAGCGGGCGTATTCCATTCTTTCCGCTGATACCCGGCAGGATAGTTTTGAGCTGGCAGTCAAACGGATTCCAGATGGGATTGGGTCAGGGTTTATGCATGATTTAAAAGTCGGGGACAGCTTCGAGTTCAGCGGACCCTGGGGCAAATATCATGGTGGCAACATGGCCACCGAAGAACGCCTGCTGTGCATTGCAACGGATACAGGGATCACAGCAGCTTTGGGGTTATTACGAGGCCAAGGGGCAAAACCATTTTCTGCCGGATCAACATTATTATGGTCTTTCCCCCGAGAAGACTATTTTATCCCCTCTGGCATGGTCAGGGCATGGTTGCCGGAATTTTTGTCAGCACAATTCTTGAGGGAAGACCCCTTAGCTGAATTTGAAGGCTTGGTGAGGGACCGGTTATTTACAAAGATTTATTTAAGTGGAGATGGACATATCATTGTTAAGTTAAAAGAGAGATTTTTAAGTCTGGGCTACACGCCCGAACAGATTTTCTCGGAATCTTTTTTTAACCATGAGTCATTTAAGACCACGAGGTTTTAAGTGTCAAACATAGTGGAACAATTAAAAGCCAGAGATCCCAAGGGGCATCGTACGGGTTTTACAACAGGGGCCTGTGCCGCAGCCGCAGCCAAAGCTGCGGTGCGTTGCCTGGTGCATGGAACAGTCCTTGATAAAATTGAAACAACTTTGCCAAACCGTACCAAGGTGGTTTTTGTTTTGCGCCGCTGTGAGCGTTTAGGCGATCAAATGATAACGAGCATTATCAAAGACGCGGGGGATGATCCGGATTGCACCCACGGCGCTGAAATCACCACCTTGGTGGCACTTAAAAATGAAGCTGGTGTTGACTTAATCAACGGTGATGGGGTCGGTCGCATCACCAAGCCGGGCTTGGGGCTGGAGGTGGGGGCCCCGTCGATCACAACGATCCCGCGGCGCAATATTACAGAGATGGTGCTGGAAGAATTAAACGGAAGTGCTTACCTGGGGGCCCGTGTGGTCATCAGCGTTCCCCGGGGGCAGGAAATGGCCAAGGAAACCACTAATGAACGTCTCGGGATCATTGGCGGGATTTCAATTTTGGGGACAAGCGGTATTGTACAGCCATATTCTACTGCGGCATTTAAAGCCAGTGTCGTCCAGGAAATCGATGTGGCGCATGCCCATGGTGTCCGTCAATTGGTGATGACGACCGGTGGTAAATCGGAACAATTTGCCATCAATCATTTTCCTGGATTTGTCCAGGAAAGTTTTATTCAGGTGGGGGATTTCATTGGGGTTGGTTTACGCGCTGCTGCAAAGAAAGAGATCCGTGATGTCCGCATTGTGGGAATGATGGGAAAGCTTTCTAAAATGGCTGACGGTAAAATGCAGACACATGTGGCGGGTTCTCAAGTCAACCTGGATTTATTGGCCCGTTTGGCCTCTGAGGCAGGGGGCAGCCCGTCCTTGTGCGAAGAGATCAAAGCAGCCAATACTGCCCGGCATGCTTTGGAACTGGCTGAAAAGGAAAATATCAAGGACATTACAAAATTCGTGTGCCGTGAAGTGTGCCGGGTGGCAGAAAGCCACGCGTCAGGTGCCGTTAAGGTTAGGACCTATTTATTTGATTTCGACGGTAAACTATTGGCACAGTTTCCGGACAAGGATTGAGAGATGGACAATACCAGCCGTCACGATAATGACATGCGTCAAATGACAACACTTGGCCGCAGTATCGAAGATACGAGCTTTTCTATCATTGACCAGGAGGTTGGCCCGCATTCCTTTTTACCGGCGGAATGGGAGGTGGTGCGCCGTGTGATCCATGCGACAGCGGATTTTGAGTACAAAGATCTTTTAAAGCTGCATCCTCAAGCCATTAATCACGGCATCGAAGCTTTGAAAAAAGGCTGTAACATTATTGTTGATGTGAAAATGATCACTGCAGGATTAAATATGGAGAGGCTTAATGCGTATGGCTGCCGCATCCATTCCTTTATTTCCGATGAAGATGTCATTGGGCAAGCCAAGGCAGAGAATTCTACCCGCGCCATCATGGCCATGCAAAAAGCATACCGAATGGATTTGCTTAACGGCGCAATCATCGCCATTGGCAATGCGCCCACCGCTTTAATCGAAACCGCACGTTTGGTCAGGGAAAAAGGGACAAAGCCGGCACTGATCATCGGGGTCCCAGTTGGTTTTGTGTCGGCGGTGGAATCCAAGGAAGTCATTTTACCGCTGGACGTGCCTTATATTGTGAGCCGTGGACGCAAAGGGGGCAGCCCCATCGCCGTGGCCATTATTCATGCGTTATTGTTATTATCTAAAGGACAGAACCTATGAACCAAAAGACAATCAGCCGTGTGAGGACCAAAGCAATTACAGTGATTGGGATCAATGATGACGGCTGCCTGGGTTTGCCAGCGAGGGCCGTGCAGGTTGTTGCCAAGGCCCAGGTTTTGGTGGGAGGCGAGCGGCATCTTGAATATTTCCCCCAATTTGAGGGATTAAGGATCCCCATCAAAGGAAAGATCAGTGATGTGATCGATCAGGTCCAGGACTTGGCAGATGAACATAATGTTGTAGTTTTATCTTCGGGAGACCCATTGTATTACGGCATCGGCGGCCGTTTGGTCAAAGAGATCGGTTTGGAGAATGTGGAGATTATATCGCAACCCGGTTCCATTCCTTTGGCTTTTGCCAGGATCGGTGTCAATTGGGAAGATGCCGTCGTGATCAGTTTGCATGGCCGTACCCGCAATGGGTTTATCACCAGGATCCAGGCCCATCGGAAAGTCGCCGTTTTTACGGACGACGAAAATTCACCTAAAAATTTGGCGATCTACATGCTTGCGTATGGAGAAACAGGCTGGAAAGCTTGGGTCTGTGAACGGTTGGGAGGTGTTGGGGAGCGGATACGTTCTTTTTCTTTGGAAGAATTGTCTCAAACGGCAGATATCGCTGAATTAAATGTCTTGATACTCTTGCGTGAGGGTGGTGCATGGATGCCGGCGCCTGTCATGTCATTCTTGCATGAAGATGAGTTTGAAAAACGCATGCCCAAGAAAGGGCTCATTACCAAACGGGAAGCGCGGTTGTTGTCATTGGGATTTATGCGCATAAGGAAAGATGCGGTTGTTTGGGACATTGGCACGGCATCAGGTTCAGTGGCCATCGCCGCAGCCCAGACCTGCCTTCAGGGGACGGTCTATGCCATTGAAGTAGACCACGAAAGCGTTGAGATCTGCAAACAAAATTTGATCACGCATCGGGTGGATAATGTAGTTGTGATTGAGGGCAGGGCACCGGAAGGCTTGAAGGGCTTGCCAGCCCCAGATAGTGTTTTTGTCGGGGGAAGCAAGGGAAGCATGCGGGATATTTTGGAATTTTGCTTTGATCAGCTAAAAGAGAACGGCACCATTGTTGTCAATGCCATTACCATGGAGAATGTCCAGGAAACGTATCAATATTTTAAAGAAAAGGGATTGGAACCGGAAATTGTATTATTGAATGTTTCACGCGGTGTCCCGCTGGCAAGGTATCACCGGTATGAAGCATTAAATCCCATACATATTTTTGCAGTAAGCAAAACAAAAATACAACCTATGAAAGAGGAAGCATGAATTTGGGAAAATTGTATGGTATAGGCGTGGGGCCCGGGGCCAGTGATTTGATGACCCTGCGGGCGGTGCATTGTTTGAGAAATGTCGATTGCATTGCCATTCCGCGCAAGGACCAATTCAGCCCATCGGTTGCCTGGCGTATTGCCCAATCGAATGTAGGCGAGATGGAGGGCCAAGAGAGGTTGTTTTTGAATTTTCCCATGACGAAAGACCCAGTTATTTTAAAACCAGCATGGGATGCCGCGTTTAAAACCATCGGTGAACGCCTGATAAAGGGAAGAAGCGTGGCTTTTATCAGCGAGGGAGATCCCTTTGTTTATAGTACCTTTATTTATTTATACAATGCTGCCCCTAAACTTTGGCCCGGGATTGAAATAGAAGTTGTGCCAGGAGTCAGTTCTTTATCCGCTGTCCCTATCAGCGCGCACCTGCCTGTTGCCGATGGGCAAGAGCGCGTTGCAGTGGTGCCGGCATCTTATGGACTGCAGGATTTAAAAACCATTTTGGGCCTGTTTGATACCATCCTTTTGGTCAAGGTCAGTTCTGTCATGCCCCAAATCGTTGCGATACTGCAGGAAGAAGGTCTCTTGGGGCAAGCGGTTTATGTGTCAAAGGCTACCATGAAAGAAGAAAAAATTATCTGGGATGTGGCATCCATTAAAAATGACCGTTGCGATTATTTTTCCATGGTGGTGGTTTGCAAAAAGAGCCGCAGCGGCATTCTGGAAGGCCGGATGGCTGAAGTTGTGGGTCAATCAGGAGTTTCAATATGAACGAAGGCCGGCGGCCATGGGCGATTTATGTGATCACCAAGCATGGTCTTGAGATCGGGGGCAATTTAGCACAGCAATTGCCCGGGGCGGATTTATTTGTTTCTGAAAAATTGATGCCGCAGGCCCCTCCTATGGCGCAGGGCATGGCTTTGCCTATGGGACCCATTTTGTCCAGGAATTTTAAAGCTTATGATGCGCATATTTTTATCATCAGTGTTGGGGCGGTAGTGCGCATGGTGGCGCCTTTATTTGAGAATAAAAAAATAGACCCTGCAATCATCTGCATTGATGATAAGGCCCAATTTGTTATTCCATTGCTTTCGGGACATGTGGGCCGCGGCAATGAATTCACCCATCGCATTGCCAGGATTTTAGGCGCGTTGCCGGTCATCACCACTGCGTCCGACGTTCAAGGCACATTGACGGTTGATATCCTCGGCCGTGAATTGGGCTGGGTCCTGGATGACCCTGACCGCAATGTGACTAGCGGATGTGCCGCAGTTGTCAATCAACAACCAGTGTTGATCGTGCAGGAGACCGGTGAAGCAAATTTCTGGCCTTTGGACAAAGCATTGCCACCGGGGATCACCTATACGCAAAATTTGGATGGGGTGGATGCCAAGGACTATGAAATGGTCCTTTTGATCACTGACCGTGATATTAAATCATCACATCCTGATATTTACGCCCGATCAGTGATTTATCGGCCTAAAAGTTTGGTCTTGGGAATGGGGTGTGATAGCAATACGCCTATCGGATTGATTGAACGGGGCCTGCAAAAAGTATTTG
Organism: uncultured Planctomycetales bacterium; assembly: GCA_964479285.1. Lineage (GTDB taxonomy): Bacteria > Omnitrophota > Gorgyraeia > Zapsychrales > Fredricksoniimonadaceae > JABDGZ01. The sequence goes on from CAYZLU010000016.1 coordinate 13,348, forward strand.
GGGAACATGGGTTAGATTTGTGCTGCGTTAAGGCACTGGCCACAGTAGATAAAAAAGCAAATGAACCGGCTTTTTTAGAGTTGAGTAAGAAATATGGATGGGAATTCAAGATTTATAATGCAGATGAGTTGAACATGGTGGGTGACATCCCCAACCCGTCAGAAACAGTGCAGAAATTCATCGGTGTGAAAGGGGTGGCTGAACCAGGGGCATTGCTGGGATCTGGTGCCCGGCAATTAATTGTGACCAAACAGATCTATAAGGAAGAGGACATAGGCCGTTCTATGACGATTGCCGTTGCGCGCATTCCGTTTGCCTCCCGTGCCTCCCAAGCGCCATTGGCCGCATAAACAGGAGATTCCATGGAAACATCTAAAGGACAATTGTATGTGGTGGGTATTGGCCCCGGCAGCGGGGCTCATCTGACCCCGGCGGCCTTGGAAGCCATTTCAAAGGCGGAATTGATTGTTGGATATTCTACCTATATTCAGTTGGTCAAACATTTGATCGATGGCAAGCAAGTTGTCAAGACCGGCATGACCGAAGAGATCGGTAGGGCCAGATCAGCTGTTGAGTTTGCTAAAACCGGAAAAATCGTGACACTCATCTCATCGGGAGACGCTGGTGTGTATGGCATGGCTGGTTTGGTTTTTGAGGTGCTAAAAGACATGGGCTGGAAGCGCGGCGATTCACCAGATTTTCATTTGGTCCCGGGCATAACAGCGATTAATTCTTGCGCGTCCCTGGTAGGTGCCCCTTTGGGGCATGATTTTTGCAGTATTTCCCTGTCAGATCTTTTGACACCGTGGCCAGCCATCGAAAAAAGGATCGAGGCAGCAGCCAGCGCTGATTTTGTCATTGGTTTGTATAACCCTAAAAGCGGCCGGCGCACCCAGCAAATTGTCATTGCCCGGCAAATCATCGGCAAATACCGCAGGGACACAACACCTGTGGCCTTGGTCAAAAGTGCGTACCGGAGCCTGCAAAAGGTGATCATTTCTGACTTGGCGAATTTTCTGGATTATGAGATCGGCATGCTGACTACCGTTATTGTTGGCAACAGCAATAGTTTTATATACGAAGGCTATATGGTGACCCCGCGCGGATACACCAATAAGTATACTTGGGACGGAGAAACCCGCCTGGGGCAAAAACCCGCGCAGTCATTGCGCTTGGGGCAGGATGGAAAACCTGTTTATGTTGTCTAAAATCACTCGATTAGGAGGGGCCATTTTAGCTTGCACCCAGGGGACGTATTACCTCGTTGGTGATTTAAAAGAGCCGTGTGATTTTTCCCGTCACGGATTTGAAACACCAGAACAGATCAAGTCTGAAAGTAAACAGGCCTTTATTGAACTTAAGGTCATTGGCCCAGTTACATCCGATGAAGAAATTGTGATGACCATGGAGACCGAGGGACGGGCATTGGCAGAACTTTTGTTTAAACGTTTTATTATCACGCGGAACTGTTCCGTGAGTGAACGTTTATGGCGGGTGGCCATATGCAGTAAAGATGCGGATTCCAAGGTTGATGCTCGTTGGCTTGAACAAATGCCCGACGAAGTATGGAATGTCGTACGGGAAAACATATTAAAATGCCTATGAAAGTCTATATTATTGGCGCTGGTCCCGGCGATCCGGACTTGATTACAGTCAAAGGAGCGCAATTGATTTCGCAATGCCCCGTTGTTTTGTATACAGGGTCATTGGTGCCGCGCGAGGTCATTGCCAGGGCCAAAGCAGAAGCCAAGGTCCTGGATTCATCGTCCATGGATTTGGATCAAATAATGGATGTGTTAAAACAAGCCCAGGCCGATGACCACGACGTGGCCCGCGTGCATACTGGCGACCCGTCGATCTTTGGGTCTGTGGCAGAGCAGATTAGGAAAATGGAAGAGTGCGGCATTGCCTATGAAATCATTCCTGGTGTTTCTTCATTTGCCGCGGCGGCCGCGGTCTTAGGCAAGGAACTTACCTTGCCTGAACTTTCACAGACGATCATCATCACACGGGTGGAAGGCCGCACACTCATGCCTGCTAAAGAAAAATTGGGCCAATTAGGCCAGCATGAAGCAACCATGGTATTTTTTCTGAGCATTACCTTGATTCGTAAGATAGTCAAAGAACTTACCCCTTTTTATAGAGAAGACTGTCCTGTAGCCGTGGTTGAAAAAGCCACTTGGCCAGACCAGAAAATCATTATTGGTACACTCAAAGACATTGCAGGCAAGGTCAGTCAGGCACGCATTAAATCAACCGCGATCATTATTGTCGGCCGTGTTTTGACATCTAAGGATTTTGCTAACTCACGTTTGTATGACCCTGAATTCACGCATGGTTTTCGCAAGGGTAAGAAGGTCCCGGTCTCATGAGTTATATTTATTTGGTCCGCCATGGTGAAACATCTTGGAACAAACAAAAACGCTACCAGGGCCACAGTGATATTGCTTTATCAAAGCAGGGTATTAGTAAAGTCCATGGTTTGGCCCGGGGCCTGAAAAATATTAAGGCAGGGGACGTGTATTGTTCCCAGCTGCGGCGCACCGAACAAACGGCAAGGATTTTGATCGGGCGTCGCGGTCTTACCCCGCATCCGGATGCCCGATTAAATGAAATGGATTTCGGGCAATGGGAAGGCAAGACTGCTGAAGAGCTTTTTGCTCTTAAGGATTTAGCTTTTGCTGCTTTTAGCAAAGGCCGGTGGGTGAAGCCGCCAGGCGGAGAATCATTGCAAGCAGTACGCCGGCGAGTAGCAGACTTCTGGCAAGATTGCCTCAAACGCCACCCTGGAGAGAATGTGATGATTGTGTCACATGCCGGTCCTATCAAGATGATTTTGCTGGAGGCCCTGAAGCTGCCTAGTAAATGCCTTTTTCAATTGCATTTGGATACGGCATCACTGACCATTTTGCGGCGTTATGACCGTTATTTTCAACTATTGAGTTTTAATAATACCTGTGCTCTCTAAAAAATGCACCTTGATTACTGGTGGGGTCCGCAGCGGCAAAAGCCGGTATGCCTGTGCATTGGCCCAGCAAATAACAGGCAAACGGGTGTTTATTGCCACGGCCCAGGCTTTTGATGAAGGGATGTCTGTACGCATCAAGAAACACCAGGAAGAACGGGGTAATGAATTTATGACCTTTGAAGAACCCCTCTATTTAGCTAGGGTCATCGGGCAGGCTTCCGCGCGTTCTCAAGTGGTCCTGGTTGATTGTCTGACATTTTGGTTAAATAATCTTTATCATCATTTTAAAGACGATCACGGCAAAATCCGTCAGCAATTTGATTTATTTCTGGCGGTTTTGGCAAATCCCCCGGCGCGGATAATTATGGTGACAAATGAAGTGGGATTAGGGGTGATGCCGGACAACCGGCTAGCCAGGACATTTATTGATGAGTTAGGATCGCTTAATCAAAAGGTGGCCCAAAGCAGTGAGGAAGTCATTTTGATGACAGCTGGCATAGCTCAATTTATTAAGGGAGGTAGTAAACATGAATCCATGGATTATTCGAGCAAAGAACATTCAACCTCTTGATGGCGCCCGTCGTTTAAAAGCACAGCAGCGTCTGGACGCGCAAACCCGTCCCCAGGGCAGTTTAGGCCGCCTGGAAAATATCATTGCTAAGTTGGTCGCCATCACTGCCCAAGACCGTCCTGTCATTGCCAAAAAACAGATTTTAATTTTTGCTGCTGACCATG
>CAYZLU010000017.1:0-16261 GCA_964479285.1 uncultured Planctomycetales bacterium
GGATGAAAAGATTGATTGCATTAAGGAAACGGTATAAAGCTTTTGGCCGCGGCACCATTGAATTTTTACAGCCGGTCAACCGTAAAGTCCTGGTATTTTTACGCCGTTTTGAGGACTAACAGATTTTGGTCATCGCCAATCTGTCCCGTTTTGTTGAGTATGTAGAACTTGACATGAAGGCATATAAAGGCATGGTCCCCATGGAACTTTTCAGCCGTTCCAAGTTTCCTGCCATCGGAGAACTGCCCTATTTTATAACATTGGGCCCCCATGAATTTTATATGTTTACTCTTTTGGAGGAAAAGCCATCGTCACTTCAAGTCATCTCAAGCGCAAACGAGGCGCAGAAACCGATTGCCGTCATTGAAGATGAAGATAGATGGGACTGGGTCTATCAGATACGGGTCAAGGAGGCCGTAGAGGACATTCTTCCTGGTTATTTTCTAACATGCCGATGGTTTTCCGGGAAGGCCAAGAAAATAAGCGCTGTCAAGATTGTGGACACCATTTCTGTCCCGTATGACAATTCTTATGCATTTCTTGCCATCGTCCGTTTTGAATATGCTGATGCCCCGGTGGAGCAGTATATGCTTCCTGTCGCTTACGCCCAAGGAGAGCGGGCCCGGGAATTGGTCCAAAATTCTCGACATGCCGTAATCACCGCCATTTTAATTAAGTCAAACGGTAAACAGGAACAAGGTGTTCTTTATGATGCCCTGCTTGAACCACCATTTGCCCAGGCACTTCTTTCCCACATTGTTCGTCGCAGACGGATAAAAGGTGGGGCAGGGCAGGTCGCTTTTATGCCCACAAAAATCCTGAATAAGTTATATGACCCTCCTGATCAAGGATCTTACCAGCCTGTTCTTATGAAAGCTGATCAGAGTAATACGTCCATTAAATATAATGAACATTTTGTACTTAAAATTTTCAGGCGTCTGGACCAAGGGATGAGCCCCGATCTCGAAATAGGTAATTTTTTGACCCAAAAAACATCATTTGCGTATATCCCTCCTTTAGCGGGGTATTTTGAGTACAGTAGAGGACACAAGTCTACGAAGTCAAAGGTCGGATTGACCGACACTCACAGTCGTTCGCAATCGGGTCTTTCAATGACATTGGGGATTTTACAGGGGTTTGTTACTAATCAAGGGGATGCTTGGCAGTATACCCTGGATGAGATTGGGCGGTTTTTTGAATCCATGCTCGAAGACAAGAACAATACAAATGACATGGTTGTTCCGTCAGATGGTTTTTTAAAGTCTCTTGATAAGACCCCTCCGGATTTTGTGATGGAATCGATTGGCACTTATCTCGAATCCATACGGCTATTGGGTCAAAGAACTGCCCAATTACATATCGCCCTGGCCACTGTTGGCCAGGACCCGGATTTTTCCCCTGTGTCATTTACTTTGCAAGAACAACGGTACATGTATCAATCAATACGCAGTACAGTTGGAGAAGTTTTTAGGACCTTCATCAAGAATTTCAAGAATATACCCGAAAGTTCACGTGCCAAGGCCCAGAAAATGCTCAGTCTGGAATCTAATATCCAGGATTTTTTGAAAGTATTGATCAGACAAAGGTTTTTCTCGGCCCGTATCCGCTGTCACGGGGACTTTCATTTAGGGCAGGTCCTTTGCACAGGAAAAGATTTTGTATTTATCGATTTTGAAGGCGAACCAACAAGGTCCTTAAGCACGAGACGTTTAAAACAATCTCCTTTAAAAGATGTGGCTGGGATGCTCCGATCTTTTCACTATGCTAGCCGGACCGGGCTTCAAAAATTTCTTTCCCGTGAACAGCCTGTCCCTGAGATTGCCCCTTTGGCAAATCAATGGTCCAATTTCTGGTATCACTGGGTTTGCATTGTATTTCTTAGGTCTTATTTAGATGGGACCAAGGATATCCCTACATTTACGAAATCCGGGTCTTGGGAATTTGAGGTCCTTTTGAATGTTTTTATTTTAGAGAAAGCCATTTACGAGTTAAATTACGAACTTAATGATCGCCCGGATTGGGTGGACATCCCATTGGACGGTATCCTGGATATTATGGATATAGAGAGGAAAAAATGAATCCAAATCTTGAAACAGATCATCCTATCACTGATTTTGATCTTTATTTAATAGGTGAGGGAAACCATTTTAGGAGTTATGAAAAATTTGGTGCCAGGACCATGTGTTTTCAAGGAGTTGAGGGGGTATATTTTGCTCTCTGGGCCCCGAATGCCCGCAGTGTAAGCATAGTTGGAAATTTTAATGATTGGCAGAACACTTCTCATCCCATGGACCGCCTTGATACTTCTGGTGTATGGGGACTTTTTGTGCCGGGTCTAAAAGAAGGAGAAATCTATAAATACGCCATTCTCTCGACAGAGAATCGTTGGCATCTAAAGGCTGATCCTTATGCCTTTCGGGCAGAATTGAGGCCCCATACTGCTTCGGTAGTATGTTGCTTGGACAAATATGCATGGAAGGATGATGAGTGGATGGAGACGCGTTCCCGCAGAAAATTTACAGAATCTCCCCTCTTGATCTATGAAATCCATTTAGGGTCATGGAAGAACAGACAGGGAAATGGATTTGCCAATTATCGGCAACTGGCCCAGGAGATTGTGGCCTATGTTTTGTCTATGGGGTATACCCATATTGAACTGCTTCCAGTGATGGAACATCCTTTGGATGAATCATGGGGGTATCAAATCATCAATTATTATGCACCTACCAGCCGTTTTGGGAAACCGGAAGATTTCATGTATTTTATCGATACATGCCACCAAAACGGTATTGGTGTGATTTTAGACTGGGTGCCGGGGCATTTTCCCAAAGACGAACATGGCTTGATTAATTTCGATGGTCAACAGATATATGCTTATCCCAATTGGAAAAAAGGGGAACAAAAAGAGTGGGGGACCCTGGTCTTCGATTTTGGGCGTCGAGAAGTCAGTAATTTCCTGATTTCCAATGCCAATTTCTGGCTGGAGAAATATCATGCGGATGGTTTAAGGGTGGATGCCGTCGCATCCATGCTTTATCTCGATTATGCCAGAAAACCTGGCGATTGGGAACCGAATGTTCATGGCGGTCATGAAAATTTGGAAGCTGTTGATTTTCTAAAGAAATTAAACACCGTGGTCCATGCGGACCATCCAGGGATTATTATGATTGCCGAAGAGTCAACCTCATGGCCAGGCGTTTCCCATCCAGTGAAAGATGGAGGGCTGGGATTTGACATGAAATGGAACATGGGCTGGATGCACGACACCCTGGATTATTTTTCCAAAGATCCTGTCTATCGCAAATACCATCAACGGCAGTTGACATTTTCATTGGTGTACGCATTTTCTGAGAATTTCATACTCCCCATATCCCATGATGAGGTCGTCTATGGAAAGCGTTCCTTATTGTCAAAAATGCCCGGGGACAATTGGCAGAAATTTGCCAATACACGTCTTTTTTGGGCCTATATGTTCGCCCATCCAGGAAAGAAATTGTTGTTCATGGGAAATGACATAGGCCAATGGAGGGAATGGGACCCCCAGGGGGCATTGGACTGGGACATTTTGGGTGAAGAAATGAATCAGAAACTGCATGTTTTTATCAGAGATCTGCAACTTTTATACAGGAAAACCCTGGTTTTTTACCAGCAAGATTTTAATTCCCACGGGTTTGAATGGATTGATTTCCAAGATGTAGACCAAGGTATGGTCTGTTTTTTGCGGTGGTCCAAAGACTATAAAGAACTGCTGGTTTTTACTTTTAATATGACACCAGTGCCCCGGTATTATTATCGTATCGGCGTCCCCTTTGCGGGATTTTACAAGGAAATTTTAAATAGCGATGCCGTGGAATACGGGGGCGGTGGCATCGGGAATTTTGGTGGCCTCGCTTCTGATGATAAAGCATGGCACTCAAGGCCCTATTCATTGACCGTACATTTACCTCCTTTGGGAGCAAATATTTTCTATATTGAAAAATGAACAATCAAAATGCCATCATTATCGAAAATGTCTTTCCAAAGATCGATGACGGTTCTTTCGTCGTCAAATGCATTATTGGCGAGAAATTCTTAGTGGAGGCTGACATTTTCAAAGACGGCCATGATATCTTGGGGGCCGCTTTATTATTTAAGAAGAAGGACGATCTCCAGTGGGACCAGGTACCGATGCGTTTGATAGAAAACGACCGTTGGCAGGCTTTCTTCATTCCCGTAGAGAATGCGCGCTATCTTTATACCATTGAAGCTTGGGTCCTTCCAGATGGCCTTGAAACAAGATACAAATACGCGCTGGAATTAATGGTGGACCGAAAGGCAGCGGAATATGGGGCATGGTACGAACTTTTCCCGCGTTCCCAAGCCCAGATACCAAATCAAAGTGCCACCTTCAAAGATTGTATTGCGCGTTTGGAAGATATTAAAAGAATGGGGTTTGATATTGTTTATTTGACACCCATCCATCCCATCGGCGTGACTAATCGCAAAGGGCCGGATAATATGTTAGTAGCGGGAGAAAATGCCCCGGGTTCTCCATGGGCAATTGGAAGCAAGGATGGAGGACATAAAGCCATTCATCCGCAGTTAGGCGGGTTTGATGAATTCGAGAATTTTATCAGGTCTGCGAAAGATTTAGGCTTGGAAATTGCCCTTGATATCGCCTTTCAGTGTTCACCGGACCACCCATATGTGAATGATCACCCTCAATGGTTTTACCATCGCCCTGATGGAAGTATCCATTACGCGGAAAACCCACCCAAAAAGTATGAAGATATTTATCCTTTAAATTTACATTGTGAAGATTGGAAAAATCTTTGGGAGGAATTAAAGAGCATCATTATTTTTTGGATTGAAAAGGGGGTGAACATTTTTAGGGTGGACAATCCCCACACCAAACCTTTGGGTTTCTGGAAATGGCTCATTGACGAGGTGCAAAACGACTATCCTCAGGTCATTTTCTTGTCGGAAGCTTTTTCCCGCCCTAAAATAATGAAGTTCCTGGCCAAAGCTGGCTTTACCCAGTCTTATACCTATTTTACCTGGCGGAATACGAAATTAGAATTGCGTGCCTATTTGCAAGAACTCATCAATACAGACATGGCACATTATTATCGTGGTAATTTTTTTACAAATACCCCTGATATTCTGCCGGAATATTTGCAAAAAGGGGGGATGCCTGCTTTTAAAATCCGTTTGGTCCTTGCCGCGACACTTTCTTCCAATTACGGGATTTATAGCGGGTTTGAGCTTTGTGAAAACCAGGCCAAACCCCATTCAGAAGAATATTCAGGATCAGAAAAATATGAAATTAAAGTACGCAATTGGGACAAGCCTGGAAATATCAAAGACTTTATCGCCAGGATAAATGCCATCCGCAGAGAAAACCCTGCTTTGCAGCAGTATAAGGACCTTGAATTTTATGAAACCCTTAATGAGCATATGCTTTGTTATGGGAAAAGAACAGTCGATGGCTCAAACATGATTGTGGTGGTTGTCAATGTAGACCCTTTTAACACCCACGAAGACTTGGTGACACTGCCATTATGGAAATTCGGCATTGAGGAATGGCAGACTTATCAAATGCATGATTTTTTGACCGGGACGACATACTTCTGGAAAGGCACATCTAATTATGTCCGTCTCGATCCCCAAACTAATCCCTCGCATATTTTTGCAGTAAGGAAGGCAAGCCATGTATAAGGAGATTGAAGCCTACGGGATCATAGGGGACCTGCATACGGTGGCTTTGGCAGGCAATGATGGCTCCATTGATTTTATGTGCTGGACGGACTTCGATTCCCCGACCATATTTGGCGCTTTATTGGACGAAAAAAAAGGCGGATATTTTAAAATTTGTCCTTTATGGGAACAGGGAATAACCAAACAGATCTATCTGCCGGACGCCAATATTTTGTTTACCCGGTTTCTCTCGGATGACGGGGTCGCGGAGATTTGTGACTATATGCCGACAGGAAAACCCGGATTCAAACATATGCTTGTAAGGCGCGTCAAAACTATTCGCGGAGAAATCAAGTACCGATTGTTTTGAGGACCGAAATTTAATTATGGGCTAAGTGGCCACAAAGCAACCCTTAGAAAAGAGGGGGGCCTGTTTGAATCACAAGACACTCACGAACTGAAAATACTTTTGCGTTCAGATTTGCCATTAAGAATAATTGATGGAGCTGCGCATGTCGAATTCATTTTTGGGACAATCTTTTGCGATTAATGGAATGGCTGTGCAAGAACTGGCAAAAACCGGACAAAGGTATTTGGGAAATCCGCGGCCAAGAGCAAAGCTTTCTTTATTCAAAAATAATGTGCTGGGTGGCACTGGACAGGGCCATAAAGGTGGCCGTAGAACGGTCATTACCATCCCCTTTGGGAAAATGGATACAGCTCCGGGATGAGATTAATATGGAGATCCGCCGTGATTACTGGAACCCCCGAAGACAAAGCTTTACGCAATTTAAAGGCTCTGAGGCCATGGATGCTTCCAGTCTTATCATGCCCAAGGTTGGATTTAGCGGCTGATGATGGCTTACCTGGACAAGAAGGCACGTTTTGCATGTGCACTTTTTGGTATGTGGAATGTTTAGCCAGTTGCGGCAAGCTCAACCAAGCCAGGTTTTACTTTGAAAAGATGTTGGGTTATTCCAATCATCTCGGTCTTTTTTCAGAGGAACTTGGACCCAAAGGAGAAGGTTTAGGTAATTTCCCTCAAGCGTTCACCCATTTGAGCTTGATTAACGCTGCTTTTGAAGCAGACCACCGTCTGGACTTGGTGGGGAAAGAATAGATCACAATGCTTTTTATTAATGGATCAGACAAGGAGGACCGAATGGAAAATCAGCCACAGGGCAAACAACAGGCCATTAGAAGAAAATCAAAGACTAAAAAGAGGTCCAATAAACCAAGATATGAAGACAAGTCATGGCAGATACCGCCATATGGTCAAAACATAAATGACCGGCGGGATGGTCTGAAAGATGAGTCCTGTGGAAGCGGGTCTTGAATGGAATGTTTCTCGAAGATCGCCAAATGAAATTATTCGCGCCACCTATGGTGCCCATAATGAAATGATGGACATTGAAAGACTGACAGACGAAGACCTGGCGAAGATCCAAAAGAAATATGGTCTACTCATTTCTCCATCAACGGAGTGACGGGATTCTTCAGGGAGGTGCTCAATCTTAATCTTTTCTTAATCTGCATTAAAGTATACTTTTTCTCATGGGTGCAATGACCTTATCTGAAAAACACGTTTTTAATGGCGACAAAAAAAATCTTGTCCATTTTTTGGCCCCGTACGAAAGAAAGTTCCTAAACATGGTTTTACCTTTGGTCCCTTCGCAGGTGAGTACAATTCATTTAACGTTGATGACGCTGTTGTGGATGGCGGGAATTGTGATGTCCGGGTACTTCTCCAGGGTGGATATTCGGTGGTTATGGGCATTTAATGCATGCATCTTGATGCAGTATATTACAGACATGCTTGATGGCGAAGTAGGACGTTTGCGTCATACTGGTCTTATCAAATGGGGATTTTATATGGACCATTTTTTGGATTATATTTTTTTATGTGCCATCATTATCGGGTACTCTTTCCTGTTGCCATTGGCCTATCATCTTTTGACCCTATTGTGTTTGACCTTTGCGGCGGGTTATATGGTCCATTCTTTTATCGATTTTTCCATAACCAATAATTTTAAAATAAGCTGCGATCAGTTTGGTGTTTCAGAAATGCGCCTTCTCTTGGTTTTATCCAACATTTTGTTGATGATTTTGGGCAAAGCATTGCTTGTAGCGGTTTTCCCCTTTATCGTCCTGGCATTGTTTCTTGGTTTGTGCTTTTTGGTCCATACATCTCAAAAGATTTACCAACATGTTGATGCCATGCGGCAGGCACAAGAAGAGACATAAAAAATACGATTACCATGGATATTATAAAACAGCAGGGTCAAAAAGAATGTCTTAGGGGAGAAGCATCCCCTTTAGGGGCAAGTTTGAAAGCAGATGGGGTCAATTTTGCGATATTCTCTCAATATGCCCAGGAGGTCTTTCTTTTATTATTTGACGATGCAGATTCCCCAGCAACCGACACCATCAAGCTTAACCGTACGGACAATACCTGGCATGTTTTTGTTAAGGGGATAAAGGCAGGGAAATTTTATGGTTATAAAACCAATGGTGAATATGCTCCCAACGAAGGGAAAAGGTTTAATCCGTATAAACTTTTGATAGATCCTTACGCAAAAGCCATTACAGGAAAATGTAAAGACCACGAGAACCTTATTTTTGCCTATGATCTAAACAGTGAAATACCTGATATTTCCTGGTTCGGCAGGCATCTGGATACTCCTTGGCAGGACATGCATTATTGCGCCGGACGTTCGGTCAATATTTTATGGGGAGGGGCCTGAGCGCATGATGAAAATACCTAGGGCCACTTATCGACTTCAATTTCATCCTTCATTCACCTTTGAGCACGCTCAGGAAGTTGTGGAATATCTTTCTGATTTAGGGATATCAGATATCTACGCGTCACCTATTTTTAAAGCGAGAAAAGACAGCTTACATGGGTATGATATTGTTGACCCCACCCAAATCAACCCTCAAATAGGGGGAAAAATTGGTTTTGACCAGTTGATTACCAAAACCCAGAAATATGGATTAGGCTGGCTCCAAGACATTGTACCTAATCACATGTCCTTTGATAACGAAAACCGTTTATTGATGGACATTTTGGAGAATGGCCCTCGTTCAAAATATTATACTTTTTTTGACATTCAGTGGGACCATCCCTATGAGCATTTAAAGGGAAAGTTATTGGCCCCTTTTTTGGGTGATCTTTACGGCAAATGCCTGGATAAGAATGAGATAATACTTAATTTTGATGAGAATGGTTTTAATGTCCGTTTTTACGAATCTAGGTTCCCGTTAAAGGTGGGTTCATACGCAAAGGTCCTTTCCAGTAATTTATCCTGGTTGGAAGATAAAATCCAGCATGAAAACAAGGACTACATCCAATTCTTGGAAATCAGCAATAATTTTAAGACATTGAATGAATTGGTCGATTCCAATGACCGTTACAATCAGCTTGCATTAATGAAAGCGCATTTGTGGAAACTTTACCTTTCTAATGATGTCATTAAAGGGTACATCAATTCCCTCGTTACTGCTTTTAACGGCACCGCCGGAGACCCTCATTCCTTGAATAAACTGGATGAATTATTGTCAGAGCAGTTCTTTAAACTGTGTTTCTGGAAAGTAGGTAATGAGGAATTGAATTACCGCCGGTTTTTTACCATCAACGGCCTTTTAAGTGTCCGCATGGAAGACCAGGATGTTTTTGAATATACGCATAATTTTATTTTTCAGTTGATCAAAGCAGGGCAAATAACGGGGTTAAGGGTCGACCATGTAGACGGACTTTACGACCCGATTGCCTACTTAAATAAATTGAAACAAAGAGACATAGACCTCTATATAGCGCTGGAAAAGATATTGGACATTAATGAACAGTTGCCTTCCTGTATGCCCGTGCAAGGCACTACGGGCTATGATTTTATGAATGTCGTCAATGCTGTCTTTATTGACCGTGAAAATGAGAAAATGTTCGACCGTATTTATGTTTCTTTTACAGGGGAGCAGATGACTTATAAGAATTTTGTAAGTGAAAAGAAAAAGCTTTTTATGGGACGGCACATGGCGGGAGACATCGACAATTTGGCGCAATTGCTTAAACGCATTATCAATGGTGACCGTTACGGCAAAGATATGACCATGTATGCCTTGCGGCGCAGCATTGTGGAAATCATGGCGCAATTCCCGGTCTACCGTGCGTATTTGGGAGAACAGGAACTTACTGAGAAGGACAAAATACATATTAAAGAAGCCATTGCCCTTGCAGAGAACAAAAACCCTGGGCTTTTCAATGAGCTTAATTTTATATCCAAGATATTATTGCTCGAATTTGCCCCTGATGTCAGCACTAAGAAAAAAGAAGAATACTACTATTTTACGAAGAAATTTCAACAGTTTTCAGGGGCGCTCATGGCCAAGGGAGCTGAAGATACGACATTCTATGTTTATAACAGGTTTATCTCTCTTAATGAGGTTGGAGGGGACCCTTCACAGTTCGGGTTACCGATCAAGGACTTTCATGAATTCATGGCTGAAAGGCAAGTCAAGTGGCCGTATACAATGAATGCAACATCCACCCATGATACGAAGCGTGGGGAAGACGTGCGCGCAAGGTTGAATGTGCTTTCAGAAATCCCCACGCAATGGCAACAGCAAGTCTTTCGCTGGAGCGGGATGAACGAGAACAAAAAGAGAACAGTCAATGGTGAAAAGGCACCTGATAAAAATGACGAATATTTTATATACCAAACACTGGTCGGTGCCTACCCATTTGATGCTAAAGACCAAGAACGATTCATCCTTCGGATGAAGGAATATATCCTTAAAGCCATTCGTGAGGCCAAGGTCCATACAACTTGGATCAAGCAGGACGAAGAATATGAGGAAGCGTGTGTCCATTTTATCGAGGAGTTGCTAAAGCGTGATGATAAGAACGAATTTTTGACTACTTTTGTCCCCTTTCAACGGAGAATTGCGCGGGATGGTATTTTGAATTCTTTGTCCCAGACGATGCTCAAGTTGACCTGCCCTGGTGTCCCTGATATTTATCAAGGGACAGAGCTATGGGATTTGAGCTTGGTTGACCCCGATAACCGCCGGCCGGTCGATTATCAAGACAGGAAGGATTTTTTGAATGAGATCAAGAAAGAAGACGGCCCGGATTTCATCAAATCGATCCTCGAAAATAAAAATGATGGAAAAGTTAAGTTGTTTCTAATTTCCAAAGTTTTAGATGTCCGAAGACAACACGTAGAGTTGTTTTTAAAGGGGGAATATGTTCCATTAGAAATAGAGGGGAAATTAAACAAGTACGTGGTCGCTTTTGCAAGAAGATTAAATCAAATTTGGACAATAACGGTGGTGCCTAGGTTTCCACGCCAAATTGCTGAAATACAGCACCAATGGAATGATGCGTCCTTGTTTTTACCGCAAGATGCTCCCCAGCAATGGAGAAATGTGTTCACAGGTGAGAATTTAAATATTTCAGGAAAAATATCCATACAGGAATTGTTTGCCCATTTTCCGGTAGCATTTTTACTGGCGGCCTCTCATTCCTAGGGTTTTCTTAGCTGTCATCAAACATGCAAACAGCGCAACCATGAGTAAGGGGATACTGGGTATGAAGATTTAAAACACAAGGGAAACAGGTTCTATGCTTGCCATTCGGTCATGTTTAGTGGGATGGTTTTTGAGGTCAATCAGAATTTATTTTTGTGGCTTTCAGTCATTGTCGTCCCGTTATTTTTTGTCATCCCTATTTCAGTGTATATGAGTTATCCAGGGGTAGGTTCATGTTTTAGAAAGATTGGCCTATTTTTAACTCCAGCGGAAGTCCTGCCTTCCAAGGAGATTGTCCGGTTTAATGATTTGTCTCAATGAAATAGAAAGAAAAATTCTCATTGTATTTTCATCTTCTTTTAATGTTCGTATTGTTATTATAAAAACAAGGATCATGGATGTTCAAGGTTCGCGAGGTAGGGCTAATTAGAGAGGGCAAGATATGTTTAGAAAATTAAAGAATATGTCGCGGCTTCTGGTGGGTGCTGTTTTAGTTGTCCTATTGGGAGGATGCATTTTCGTAGAACATGATCATGAGCATTGGCATCATGAACACCCGGATGTTGTATATGTTCATTGAAATGTTGCCATAGGAGACTTCCTGTTTGTACATACTTCAAATGCCGCAGTTTTTTTCTGCAGTACTGTCTCCCCCCAAAAACCCCATAGACAAAAACCATGATTAGCATTAATGATCATGGTTTTTGTTTTTGATCAGTTTTAATCTTTTCTTCATTATTTCTTTATGTTGAATTTGGTAAATTAATAGCCAGTCTTAACGTATGGTCGAAAGAAACGAAAGGAGTTTCTTATGTTAAAGTGGGAAGCTGTATTTTTTCTCATTTCAATCATTGCTGCTGTGTTGGGATATACAAATATCGCTGGTTCAGCCATGGACATTGCCAAACTGTTGTTTGGCATATTTTTGTTCTTTGCAGTTATATTATTGGTCTGCGGTTTGTTTATATTTGGGGGAAAGCCCTAAACGAAATTTTATACGAAATGATTTAGAGAAAGGAAATCGTCATGAGGAGCATAGATCACACACGTGCACTGATAGTCTTGGGGTTTGCTTTGTTAACAGCGCCTTCGTTATGGGCCTATCAAACGGATCTAAGCATTGAATCATCAATCAGCAACTCCTATGTTTTTAACACTTATTTAAAAGGGGACAATATTGTTGTGCATTCCAAAGAAGGAATGGTCACCTTGACAGGTACTGTAGCTGATGAAAATAACAAGTTCTTGGCCCAAAATACGGCAGAAAATCTGCCTGATGTCAAAAACGTAGACAATCAGCTCCAAATCAAACAGCCCTTGCCTGCCGCTTACTCAGATGCGTGGCTGGGGTTGAAAATTAAAGCGGCCCTTTTATTCCACCGCAATGTCAGTGCTATCCGTACCCTGGTGGATGTTAAAGACGGCATTGTCACCCTGACGGGAGACGCAGATAGCGAGGCCCAAAAAGCATTGACTGCTGAGTATGCCAAGGATGTCGATGGGGTCAAGGTCGTAAACAACAATATGAACATCAAACCAATCGTCCTTGATTCCAGCCAAACATTAAACAGCGCTATTGATGATGCTTCCATTACCGCACAGATTAAGATGACGCTTTTGGTGCATCAATCAACCAGTACTATACATACGCATGTCAAGACAGAGAAGGGTATAGTTACCTTGACAGGTACAGCTGGAAGTGAAACGGAAAAGACATTGGTCACACAGCTTGTCAGTGATATTAACGGTGTCAAGAACGTGATTAATGATATGGATGTTCGATCTTAATAAGTCAGGAAGCCGATATTTACAGAGGTCCATTTGATGGCGTTTTAAAAGGTTAATGCTGTTTTAACCTTTACTTCATGTTTGGATCGTTATTATACCGTTGAAAGTCATATCAGTGGGAATACAGGCACCCTTGCCTGATAAAAAGAAAGGAAGGGTCATTATGTTAAATTGGTCAGTGACTTTTTTGGTTATTGCAATTGTCGCGGCGTTCTTGGGGTTTGGAGGCATTGCGGGAACAGCAACAGAGATCGCCAAGGTCTTATTTATGGTGTTCTTGATACTTTTTGTGGTTTCTTTGATTTTAGGCCGTCGTGTACCACCTGCCGCATAATGGTAGCCAGATCAAAAGGCCCAAATGCGAACAACGGTGAGGGGCGGTAAATACGACCTTCGGATCCGAAAAGATTGGGCCGAGTGCGGCAGGTAAGGAATGAAGCCCTCGCTTAAAATATTAAGGAGGGCTTCATTCCTAAATAAAGATATGGGCCTCGATATGTGGTCATTATGGAAATTTATTTTACGGCGTTTGGCCAAAGCCCAGGGATTTCTGGATCCCATGGTGGTATTTTCCAATTTACAGCATTTTTCGAAACCTTCAGAAGTATGGGTGCCGGTGGAATTGCTGCGTTCAGGCGCTGTGCTTCAGGCGAGGGGATTGATTAATAGCCAGGCCATCCAGAATAATTTGGATTGGGTTTGGCCTTTCTGGGTGGAAAGGCAATTTAACCCGAATGATAAGGCCTTTATTCCCAGGGCTTTTAGTTTGACACACATCAATTTGACACATCGCAACTGGACAGCGGTGGGATTCCCGGATTTTCCAGATTTTCCTATTGTTGATCCTTGTGGATTAGTGACACCTTTTTTTGACGGATGGTCAGTGGACGCATGGATCATAAATAAAAAGAGTAAGTTTGTCCCTTCCCGACTCGAGCACGTGGGACAGGGACTGGATCTCGAAAACACTTTTGCTGTAATAACCACATCAAAATCTGACAAATTTTTTTTAGAATCACGCGTTGAAGTCAAATTAGGCGAGCAGCCAGATTGCCTAATATCCTTCAAAGCATCGACAAGTCAGCCTGCTTGGCTGATGGTTTGTATAAGGCCATACAACCCGGAGGGGATTAGTTTTATTAGAAATATTCAGCGGCTTCCCGATGGAGAAGGATGGAGTGTTAATCAGAAAGAGCATGTGCATTTGGATCAAAAAGCCAATCGATACATTTTTGCAAATTACAATTCAGGGGACCTATGTGAAGGGTCCAGCCCGTTAGACTCAATTGCATGCACCATTGGTATGGCGACGAGCGCTGCTTTATATTCCCTGGACCCCGGCCAGCAGAGTCAAGTCTCCGTCAGGGTCCCTTTGACGCGGACAGGGCCAGGTAGATACGGGAGCTGGGTCGATCAAATGCAGGGGGTTTGCACATTGAAAGTCCCTGATGAAAAGATGCAATTTCTCTACAATGCCGCAATTAAAACATTGATCTTGCATTCACCTGGTGACATCTACCCAGGGCCATTTACTTACAAGAGATTTTGGTTTCGGGATGCTGCTTTTATTTTGCAGGCCATGATGGCGGCAAGTTTACTCAGGAACATAGAAAAAATCATGGACCGTTTTCCATCGAGGCAGTCTGCCCTGGGTTGTTTTACATCGCAAGACGGAGAATGGGATTCCAACGGACAGGCCATTTGGGTCATGAGAAGGTTTATAGATACTTCTGACCGTAAAATAAAAAAAGAGTGGCTTGAAAGCATCCATAAAGCCGCCGAATGGATTAAACGTAAATGCCGCTCTACCCATAATGACCCGTTGCATGCCGGGCTTTTACCAGCGGGTTTCAGTGCAGAACATTTTGGCCCCAGTGATTTTTATTATTGGGATGATTACTGGGCGGTGGCCGGCCTAAAGGACGCATCCTTTTTGATCGGTGGCCAAGAACCAAGATCTGCGAAGGATTTTAGGTCAGAGGCGGACATTTTATTAAACGCCATTGAAACCAGTGTGGCTTCCTTACAAAGACGTCTACAATATTCCGGTATTCCAGCTTCCCCTACGCGGCGCATGGATGCCGGTGCTATCGGCTGCCTGGTCGCCAGTTATCCATTGCAAATATATGCAGCCCAGGATGAACGGATATTACAGACAACGAAATTCTTAATGGAAAAATATTTTTTGCACGGGGCTTTTTATCATGAGATCAGCCATTCGGGAATCAATGTCTATTTGACCCTGCATATAGCAGAGGTATTGCTGCGCGCGGGACAGCCAAGATTTTTTGATATCGTCAAATCTGTTGCTGACCTTGCAAGCGCTACAGGCCAATGGCCGGAAGCCATTCACCCACGGACCAAGGGTGGCTGCATGGGGGATGGCCAGCATGTGTGGGCGTCTGCTGAATGGGTCATGATGCTGCGCAATATGTTTGTGCGGGAAGAACAGATGGAAAAAATGCTTGTATTGTGCTCCGGAATCCCACCGGAATGGATCAAACCTAAAGAAAATTTTTTTTTAGGTCCTTCTCAAACTTTATATGGCGAAATTTCGGTGGCTGTCAAGGTGGGAGAAGAACATGTTGAGATTAGTTGGCAGGCCCGATGGCACAATGTCATCCCTCGCATTGAAATACGGCTCGCGGGTCTTGAACCCTGTGTGGCGGAAGGCAATGTCACATCTGTGAGAATCAAAAGGAAGGCCATTGTATGAATATTCTATTGATGACCAATACGTATAAACCACTTTTAGGAGGTTTGGAAAAATCCATAGAATTGTTTGCCAAAGAATACCGACAGCGTGACCACCGGGTCATTATTGTGGTCCCGGAATATCCGGATGCAAGACATGAAGAAGACGTGGTCCGCATCCCTGCTGTGCATAATTTTAACGGTACAAATTTTTCCCTGCAATTACCTATCCCTGGTGTTCTGGATGAAGCATTAGGAAAATTCCGCCCTGATATTGTACATTCCCAGCATCCATTCTTAGTTGGCGATACTGCTTTGCGCGTGGCTTCCAAATATAATGTTCCTTTAGTGTTTACCCACCATACCTTGTATGAAGAAAATGTGCATTATTTGCCGGGTAATGAAGAAGCTTTAAAACGTTTCGTGATCGAATTATCCACGGGTTATGCCAATTTGGCCGATTGTGTTTTTGCTCCCAGCGAGAGCGTTATGACAATGATGAAAGAAAGAGGCGTGGAAACACCAATGCATGTGGTCCCCACCGGGCTTTACCCAGCAGATTTTTCCCGTGGCGCAG
>CAYZLU010000018.1:0-15646 GCA_964479285.1 uncultured Planctomycetales bacterium
TGGCCTTGAATTTAGGGTCTTCCATTTTCTTATCAAAGATTGATTTTTGCATTTTAATTTCTCCTATGGATATTGTTTTTTTATGTTTATGGCCTTCTCAAGCTCCCTACGGTCAAGTTTTTGTTTCTTTTTGGGATGTGCTGATGTTATTATTATTTTCTTTCCTGTAAAAAAGAAACAAAAGAAACGCTCACCCCTCGGCTTAAAACAATATATTTTATTCTGCTTGTCTTCTATACGGAATTTGGCGTCATCATAAAGCCGACCTGTTTGAGAAATTACCTTTGCGAAGAACAATAAACTTGATTGTGTTTGGTAATCACAACCTTCAAAATAATCATGGACACTTGAAATTTGGCTTGTTTCAGCATGAAAATACACTGAATAATGTTGCCCTGAATACAAAAGAAAATTTTCGTGGTCGTTATACATTATGCTTTCCTATCCCTATTTAAAAGTATCATATTTGAGACGTAACGTCAAGCCATTTTCTGCACCTGTACCTGAAATTTTCTCCGAACTTCTCCACATTTTCTCCGTATTTACTCCGTAATTTTCTGGGAACTTTCCTGGGTACTTTTCTGGGCCACCAATAAGCAAAAAGGCCAGCTACGTTGCTACCCGTAACTGGCCCTTTCGTAAAGATACTGCACTGATTCTTGGTAAGTCTGTGTTGTTAAAAGCGGTATGTCTGTGTTGTTATAAACAAATATTAAACCTATACTTTTTACTTATTTATCATAACTCGTTCTATTTATTAGAGATATAGCGCACTAAGTCAACGACTCTGTTCGAGTAACCCCATTCGTTGTCATACCAACAACAGAAGGAGGCATGGCCTCTTCCGGTATTAATTTGACATTTTAACAACAATATTACCGCCAGTTTAATACCGTTTGGTGTAAAATCTAATTTGAACAAAGTTGGTCGTACAGCGTTTCAGGCGCAATATCAGCACCGTTAGGCCATGCAATTGTTCCGCCTTCAATATGAGCTGATTTAAAAAAATTCTTATCTTTAAGCGGCTCAAAAACTTCTCCTTTGCCTACATACCGAGAGAAGTCAATATCACCCTTAATGCCGTCATCAAAGACGATGTGATAGATATAATCACTGATATACTTGATTGAAACTATATCATTTAATTTCCACATACACACCTCATTCCAAAGGTCTCCTAAAATATAACACTAAATTGACAAACTATCCAGCCGCAGCTTTTTCAAGCTTATTGACCTTAGCTGACAATTCTACAATCAATGGCAACAGAGACATATTATCATGGCTTGAGAGTTTGTCCAAGACCCTTTTGACCTTTGGGTCAGTTTTTATTCTAACTGCGGCCCAATCGTCTTGCTCACAGGTCACCAGCGAATCATATGGTGAAAGTAACACAAAAGACATTGATGTACTGCCTTTAAAAACCTGAACGACCTTATGTTCCACCAAATGTTCACGCCAAGTCTTGATTGTGTTTGGACTTACATCCAATTTTTCCTTTAACTCCGCATAATTCGTAATAAATTTATTGCCTTTATTCATATTAAAAGCCAGAAAAAGGAATAGAGGCCATGCTTTGCCAATGGCTTCTCTTGTGTCCTTGGCCATGGTTATGTCCTGTAATAAATTCCATCGAGTCATTATCTTTTCCATATTCTCTATTTCCGTAACTCATCTGTAAATTGTCGCTTAATCACAAAAATGACCGCTATTAGGGTAGCCGCTGACGCAATAAACCTTATGAAATAACTGTCCCAGCCCGAGGCGATGGCCGCAATCATCATAAATAATCCTCCGAAGATAAATGATGATTTGAGCAATTCCAATCTGATAAAAAATGAACCAACCAGAAGCGTAAGAAATCCCATTGGGATATAAATAGAAGAAACGATGCTCCGATACTGTTCATAAGCAGTTTTATAGTCAGTATTTGCTTTGTCAATTCGTTTTCTAAGGTCTGGCGAATTATTTGGGCTGTAATATTGAGAAGTGAAACCGTCTTGCTTCGGAGGCTGAATAAAAGTATTCACCCCGTAATACAAGACCATTAACAAAAGAACAGCTATCCCGATTGAGAAAAAATGCTCTTTAACGATAGTAATTTGCATAAGCTCCTCATTTAAAATGTCGTTTTAATTCTGAATGATACTGTGCCCCCAATATTTCAGTATTTTGGGCAAACCAATCAGTAAAAAGGGTTTTACCCGTTGGTGGCTGGGCAGAGACAAGCAAATTTGCTAAAAGCCCTTTAACTTCTTCTTCGGTTAAAACCACATCATTGACAAAATGCCCTATGAACTGACCAAGCAATAGTGCCAAATTCGGGGGCACATGCACAATTATTGATTTACTTTTTATTTTTCCTGCAATTAGCCGCACAAATTCATTAAATGTAAATTTTTCAGGCCCTACCGCATCCATGACTATGTTTTTATCCTGCCTTGCGGCTGTGATTGCCAATTCTGCCATGTCCTCTACAAATATCGGCTGGATGCCATAATCACCCGATCCTGCAATGGTGAACACTGGAAAGGTTCTTAATAGCCAGGCGATATTATTTACCAATATATCTTCTGGCCCAAAAATAACGGTCGGCCTGATAATGACATAACGAAGCCCTGATTCCATAACTGCTTTTTCAAGCAATGCCTTACCCTTGTAATAGGGCAAATTTGACTGCTCATCGGGATTTGCGATGCTAACGTGTACGATGCGTTCTACTCCAGCGGTTTTAGCGGCCTCTAATAATTTCTTCGTGTTTTCAACGGCTAAATCAAATGTCGTTTTACCATATGAGAATCGTACCCAGTAGGTGTTATAAAGGGTCGTAGCTCCCTTCAAACTTTCGGCCAATGCACGGGGATTATCAAAATTATAAGGAAGCAATTCGATTTGACCTTCAAATGGGTTTTCACGATGCAGATGGTTAGTCAACGATTTAACCCTTGTCCCCATTCCCAGGAGTCGTCGTGTTATATATTTGCCCGTATAACCTGTTGCGCCTGTGACAATGTTAATTTCGTTAGCTTGCCCCATGTTAGACCTCCTAAAATAATTATACTTTTTTGCCCATCAGTTTTAGAAATGTTGAAACGCTCATATCTAACATCTTAAAGAATTTCTCCATGTGTAAAAGACGCTCCCGTATAAATGCCGTCTCTTTATTTTTCTCAACTCCTTTTAACCCTTCCAAGCAATTTGTGACAGTCCGAAGGGAACGGTCGAAATCCCTGTTTTTTCTTTCCATTAACATATTGATAAAAACCCGCATAAAGTCTATTTCAACGACATAATATTCTTTTCTGTCCCCTGGCTTTCTAATTTTCCTGACCATACCCCAGCGGTCGAGATTCCTTAAATTGATTGATACGTTTCCTTTTGATGCACCCAATTTTTGTATAATGGTTTCGGCTGTAGTAGGTTCTGTTGATAAATACATCAACCCATATATTTGGCCCATGACAGGACTAAATCCCCAAAAACGACTTATTTCTCCCATACCCTCGATGAACTCACTTTGTATATTTTTAATACCTGTTGACATACGTGCCTCCGTTTTGTTCTTAACGTTCAATTTGTTTTGAACGTACAATACAAACATATCACATAGATGACCGTCTGTCAAGACCCGCACAGGAACTACCACAAATTCGGTCATGGCTAAAATTAGTTCAATGATTTGAAAGACAAAATGAAATCTATTGCGATAGTAGGAAGGGCGTATTTTTTGTTACTCTAAATAAAAAACCAGCCAATGAACGAATCACGGGCTGGCAGGCGGTTTTGCTTTAAAATAAGTAAGCCTAATATATTCAATTTGTTAGCTCAAAACACCCCACATAAGACAGTCCAAAAATTAAATGAACTTTTAAGGCGCCGCCTTTTAAACGACAACTTCCCAATGACCGCCTTTATCGGGGCCAACACGCTTTAACTTCTTCATTGCTTTTAATTTCTTAACATGAACCTTTATATTTCGTTCAGCGATACCGACACCATTGGCGATTTCTTTCGTACTTATATGGGGATTAACCCTCATCATTCCCAATATTTCTTTCTGTTTTTCAGTGATTCTTTCTGGGATGCTTTCTGGGATGCTTTCAGTGACCCTCCCTGGCAACGCTTCGCCTTCTTCCCATTTGGGCCGCTTAAAAGACACGACGAAGCCCGTCTTGACCTGTTTAAATTCAACCTTTACCCCAGCCGCCTTACATTCATCATAAATCCTTTTCAATCCGCTTGCCCATTTCTCAATGTCCTCGGATTTATACATTGTCTCGGCAATTAAAGGATTTCGTAAAATGGAATACCCGCCGCCTTTTATAAAATCCTCGGGGGTCAACTCCTCGGGGAATGTTCCTGGGTTATAAATATCAACCCTATCTTTAAAAATGGCAACTTCAACACCTTTGGGGTCGGTATAATCTCTATGGCATAATGAATTACCAATGGCCTCGGAAAAGGCCCTGATGGGGATTTCGGGAATTTCTGTCCGACGGCTTTGGCTCATGTCTGCCCGCCATTTTAAATGCTCTTTAAGATATAGCTCGGCCCTCGCACGCAACTTAAAAATATTCCCCTCAAACTTACTTATATCTAAAAAGGTGTTTTTATCTGTCCCTGCAAAGACAGCAGCCTGGACTTCAATAGGAGTATTCTTACAAAACAAAACCTCGGCGGCCTTGGTCAATTTTCCGCCGACCAATAATCCCAACTTTCCTAAAGTGGTCTTTACATCGGTGTATTTGAAATTGATGCGCTTGGCCGCATTGGCTTTACGCATGTACTCCTTGACCGTTGCGGCGTTGACATCGGTTAATTTCTTGTTGGAGACTTCATTCTCCCATAACCATCGTTTCTGTTTGCGGATAAAATGTTCAATCTCCCGTGCGGTCAAATGTTTATCAGATTCCCCCACCCGCATATACGCCCGTCCATAGGCAAAATAGGGCTGATGGATGCCGTGAAATTCAACGACGATACAATCTTTGCCTTCTATTTTTCTTTGCTCAATTTTGGGAAAAACCTTGGGGTCAAGGTTATCCGTAATAGCCTGGGTCACGTCCTTGATGGTATCCTTGCCCACCATCTGACCGACAATGGTGCTGTCATCTTTAATGCCAAAATACACTTCGCCCTGGCCGTGCTTATTCAAGATGGCGGAAATGGAAATAACCGCCTCTTTCAATTCAGCAGTGGATTTCTTTAATTCAAGTGTTTCGGATTCACGATAACTCATTTAAAATTCCTTTAAGAGATTCAATAATATACCATAAAAGTCAAGCATCTTCCTTTGATTTTCTGCTAACGGTTCGTAAAAAAGGCCAGCTACGTTGCTTCCCGTAACTGGCCCTGTGTGTCTGGTACAAACTCTAAAAGTGTCCACTATCTGCTGTCAAATGTGTCCACTATGTGTTGTTTTTTCTTCTTAATTTCTTTTACTTTTTTTCGTATTTCTTGTAACTCCATACATTACTTCGAGATATATCGTACTAAGTCTACAACTCTATTACTGTATCCCCATTCGTTATCATACCACGAAACGATCTTAAAAAAACGCTTCTCGCCTTTGAGATTGTTCTGGGTCGTGGCCAATGAATCGTAAATGGAAGAACGTGGGTCATGGATGAAATCTGTGGACACCAATTCCTCGTTTGTATAACCGAGATAACCTTTAAGGTAGGTCTCAGAAGCTTTTTTCAACAAAGCATCAATTTCTTCAATAGAAGTGTCTTTAACAGAACGGAATGTCAAATCCACCACTGACACGTCTGCAGTCGCAACACGAAAAGCCATCCCGGTCAATTTACCTTTGGTCACGGGCAAGACTTCTCCCACGGCCTTGGCAGCACCTGTCGAAGAGGGAATGGTATTGATCGCCGCCGCGCGTCCGCCGCGCCAATCCTTTTTGGAAGGCCCGTCCACCGTCTTTTGGGTAGCGGTATAGGCATGGATGGTCGTCATCAAACCTGTCTCAATGCCAATGCCTTCTTTAAGAAGCACATGGACGAGAGGGGCCAGGCAATTGGTGGTACAGCTGGCATTGGAAATAATATGGTGTTTGGCTGCGTCATATTCCTGTTCATTTACACCCATGACAATGGTCTTTACCTCACCCTTGGCAGGTGCTGATATGATCACCTTCCGTGCCCCTGCTTGTAAATGTCCAGCCGCCTTTTCGCTTTCTGTAAATAGTCCTGTGGATTCAATGACAATGTCAACACCCAAATCTTTCCAGGGAAGCTCAGCTGGGGATTTAGTTGCCGGCACGCATTTAATTTTATGGCCATTGACCACGATAATGTCCGCCTCTGTTTTAGACGGATCACTTTTAGCGGTGGACACCGGATGCTTGAATTTACCCTGGACCGAATCGTATTTGATCTGATAAGCAAAATAATCCGCGTCAGTTGAAACATCCACGACAGCCTTCACATCAATTTCATTCCCTAAAAGCCCCTGGTCGCAAATGGCCTGAAACACCATGCGACCGATGCGGCCAAACCCGTTAATACCTACTTTGACTGACATTTTTATCTCCTTTTTATTTTAAACATTGAATGATTATTGTTCCAGCTGGTTCATGATCTTTGTGTAAACTTCCTGGGCAACGCCTACGCGCGGAAAAATAGCATTGCGGGCCTTGACACGGAGCTTGCTTGTCGTCAAATTAATTTGTATGACATCGACAATGACATGATTACCGTCCACCGTGGCAAGGATTTCACCATCCTTGGGACGTTCGTCGGTAATTACGCCCATGATCGATAAGACTTTATGGGCAGCTGAAAACAACTCTTCCTGGCCTTTGCTGCTGACCCCCTCAAATGCGTCCCGGCTTATGGCATATCCGCCGACTGCCCCGACAGTACCGACGACCAGAAAGACACAACTGCTGGAAAAAAGACAAAAAAAAGCTATGAACAAAACTTGAAACAATTTAACCGAATATTGCATACTTTAATCAACCCTTGCCGGGTTTGGCACCGTGATTGGCTTTTTTGGAACGCCAATTTAATTTGCCCTTACGTAATCTTTTGCTCATTTGTTTCCCACCTTTGTTTTTTAATGATCATTGACTTTAACGTTACCATTTTATCGATAATTCGCCAAGGTTTCAAACTTTTTAATTCTTTCTTGGAACTTGAGCCTGTGGCCACCGCAACCATTCGCACACCCGCCCTATGGGCACAATCAACATCGATGGTCATGTCTCCAACATATAAAACCTCTGATCTATCCACACTTAGACGTTTGGCAATGGCCCATAAGATTTCCGGGTAAGGTTTAGGCCTCTGTGCTTTATCTGCACAAAGCACTACATCAAATAATTTCAATATACCCAACACCTTTAGAATGATGAGCGTGAATTTAGTTGGACGATTGCTGGCAATGGCCAGTTTGTATCTTTTCCCTTTGAGAAATTTCAAGACCCCTAAAACACCGGGCAATAATCTCACCGCGCCCTTGGTCTCCAGGGCCTTAGTGTGGTGGGGCCTGTAAATAGTGATTGCCTGATCGGCCAATTTTTCCCCGACAAAATGGGCCATCAGTTTTCGGTCACCACCGCCAACACTACGCTTGATCTCCGCATGAGAGCAAGGAGCAAATCCCAAAAGACCCAACGTATAATTAACGCTCTGGCTCACCGCGGGATACGCATTGACCAGCGTGCCATCCAAATCAAAAATAACCGCTTTAATCAAGAGGATGTTTCCTTTGAAATCACAAAATTATGTCAAAGACTTGAAGCGAATAGAACGACAAGACCAGCGACGGCCAGTATAGGTCCTATAAAGGCCTTAAACATCAAGACCACTGATTCCCATTGCTGAAAAACCAGGGTGATCCCTAAAACCGTTAAAAAGAAACCCGCTATAAAAACAATCGCCTTATGCCATGAAAAGCCCCCAAAGCCCCAATTACTTCGATTTCGTAAAGGGTTTAAGCACGGCTCCGATAGGTCGTCTTTCATTTTGCATGGTCCTTTAGATCACTACATTGGTGTTGATACTCACCTCTTGTAAAGTTTCATCGGATTTGGGGCGGCTTTTCCAGCGTCGGTGCATCCAGCCCCATTCGGTTGGATACTTGCGGATATACCTTTCAATGATATTCGTCAGTTTCTGGACATTGTATTGGATAGTTTCTTCGTCCGTCGATTTTTGCTCCAGATAAAAATGCTTTTCAATCACCAGGGTATGGGTGTCACTATCACCCTGGCGTAATGTAAAGATCGGTAATAACGGCGCCCCTGTTCGCATGGCAAATATAATTGGGCCGGTCGCTGTCCCTGCCTTCTGGCCAAAGAAATCAACGTAAACACCTGACTTGCTGCCGGTGTTTTGGTCCAGCAAAACCACCAACAATTCTTTATCACGCAAGGCCTTTAGCGACTGGGCGACACATGCCTCACGGGGATAACTGTGCACTGTCTTGAGCCCCAAACGGGTACGCGAGGCTTGAAAATCTTTTTCAATGATCTCATCACGGCTGGGACGGATGATAGCGTTAGTAGGGTATCCCATCTGGGCCAAATAGAGTAACATCAAAGGAAAATTGCCGAAATGCGCAGAAATGCCAATGACACCTTTGCCTTCTTTTAAAGCCGCGTCCAGATTCTCACGGGAATCACCTTCAAAAGAAAATGTCTCCTTAATAAGCGAGGGGCGCTCTGTAAAGGCCCCGATCTCAATGGCCCCGCGTCCGGCGTTATAAAAACAATCCTTACAGATTTTCTTCAATTCTGCCTGGGACTTTTCCCTGCCAAACGCGATCTCCAAGGTGCTCATGGCTGCCCTGCGCATACGCCGTAAAACAAAATAAACCACTGTCAGCAATCCGCCTGATATTGCCTTGATGACCGGGTAGGGCAGGACCCTGAAGAGCCAGGAAAAGAAATAAAATGCCCAACGCACGAGGGCCCTTTCAAAATTTTTCTTTGCATCTTTAAACATGATTATTTTTCGAGCTCCTGAGAATGTCCGGTTTGAGGACCAATTATACCATCAATGGCCTGCAATAGATCAGTCGGGTTGACCGGTTTGGTCAGGTGGGCGATGGCACCAGCCTCCATCTCGGCGTTAATATCATCTTGGGAGTCCTTGGCCGTCAAGAAAATGACCGCAATGTCCTTAAGCACCTCGTAAGCCTTGATTTTCTTGCACAAGTCACGCCCCTTTATCCCCGGCATGATGACGTCAAGGATGACCAGATTCGGACGTTCGTTGAGTGCTAGATGTAATGCCTGCTCTCCATTTTTCGCAGAAACCACCAAATATCCAGCCTTGCTTAAAATCGGAACAATGACCAAATGCACTCCCGGATCATCATCAACTAATAATATCTTCTTGGGCATACCCGCTCCTTATTATCTGCCGTCAGGCAGGAAAAAACGGCATTATACTGTTATCGCTGCCACTAATATACACAAAAAACACAAGTAAGTAAAAATATCTCCATATTTTGTGTAAAAAGTCTTTTCATTATTTAACGGCAGCGATCCCCAAGCAGTGCCTTCTATAAAAGTATTCTTACCATGATCGTCGTGGACCATTGTAATGATACGTCCCCAAGGATCCACCAGGGCGCTTACACCGGTATTGGCCGCACGCGCCAGCGAACGGTGGTTTTCGACACAACCAAACACCGCGGCCTGCAAATGCAAAAAGGGCGCCTTGGTGTCTTTGAACCACGCGTCATTGGTCATGTTGACAATAAAATCGGCCCCATCTCTGGCATAGCGACGGTGTAAATACCCTAAAGTATCCTCAAAACAAATCAAGACGCCAAAATTCTTTTGGGGGCCTATCGAAAAAATCTTGTCACCCTTGCCTGGGGTAAAATCATCCAAAGGGACAAATTTATTGATCCAACCTAAAACCGGCCTTAAAGGCAGGTATTCTCCAAAAGGTACCAAATGCATTTTATCATAACGACCCCGCATTTGTCCATCAGCGCTTACCAAAAACGCAGAATTATAATACCGTTTACCGTCTTGGGCAACTGATCCTATCAGAATAGAAGTGTGCTGATCGACAGCGGCCGCTTGAATTTCATTGGTCAATAACGGAGAGTCAGAAATGACCCCCGGCAATGAGGTTTCCGGCCAGACAATCAAATCTAATTTTTGATCTTGCAGCCTTTGGGTCAATTGAATGGTCTTGCCGATGATCCACGGCCTGCGACCTTCATCCCAATCAACCGTTAAAGGGATATTGGGTTGTACAACACCCACCTTCACTGACTTATAAGAATCCTTCTGTCCTGTGACCCAAAAGCCATAGGCGAGGGCCATAACGAGTATTGCCGTCACTGTAACGCTCGCTTTAAGCAATACACGACGCGCCCGCCAGGTTTCAAAAATCAAAAGATTGACCAAAACCACCAGGAATGAGACTCCGTAGACACCAGTCTTGTCCGCGATTTGGATTAGCCACAAATTTTTGTACTGTGAATGCCCCAACATCACCCAGCCAAATCCTGTAAAAAGATGGGCACGGATGAACTCCAAAGCCACCCATCCTGACGCCAAGACAAAAATGCGCGGGACAAGCACCAGGCGCTGAAAATAAACAAAAATCAAACCAAAAAACGCGAAATATAATGACAAAAAAGCCACCAAGAGAACTGCACCGGCATATGTGACATAGATAAACCAGCCCAAGGTGAAGGAAAAAAATAAAAAACCGCACAGATAGGCACGCCTGAAGGCAGCCCAAAGATTTTGCCCGTTAAGAACACATAAAAGTGGGACCAAAGCGACCCAAGCAATAGGGAATATTTCAACTTGAGGGAAGGACAATGACAACAACCCCGCGGACAATAAAGAGGCCAAAAACACCGGTATTCCCTGTTTCTTGCTGTTTGCTCTCATTATTGTTTCCGATATCCCCTGTTCTTTGCCGGTCTCTCCCACAAATCCAATCAATGCTTATTTCTTGACATCTGGCGGGCCATTGTCAATGCTTCATCTCTCGTCGTAATCTTACCCAAAGCTGCATCTTCTTCAATCCGGGAAAGTATCTTTCCAAACAATTCTGAAGGTCTCAATCTTAAGACCTTGATCAAATCATGGCCTGTTAAGAGGCGTTGTTTAGGGATTTTATTTTTATATTCAAAATAACGGTCGATCAACATGTGACAAATTCGGGCATGATGCTTGTGTTTCGCTTCCGTGGTCAAAGGCCCCCGGGTAGCGGCCTGGTCTGCCAGGGCCAAGATCGCGAGACTGACAGCCTCCTGTTTAGTGTCGCGCAAATACCGGAATATGGCCTTTTCACTGGGGCGTTTGAAATTTGATAAATACCCCGGCCTTAAATGCATGCGCACCGCATCTTCCAAAAAGAAGCGTTCTTTAACGGATAATTTCAATTGGCGGGAAACCTGCCTGGTAATGCGTTCGCCGGCGTGTTCATGACTATGGAAAGTCATGTGTTTTCCTTCAAGGCGACGGGTCTCTGGTTTTCCTATGTCATGCAAAATAGCGGCCATTTTCAAAAGTGCCAGGCGCGCATGCCCACCACCGACGGTATCCTGCAAATATGTTCCCATGCGTTCATCACTGGCCATCTCATTGATCAATTTCTCTATTTTTGAAACCACTTCCAAAGAATGCCTCCACACATCCAAATGATGGTACCCACCCTGCCTGACACCATACATGACGGTTATTTGCGGGACCACTTGGGGCAAAAGCCCTATCTTGTCCA
Source organism: uncultured Planctomycetales bacterium (assembly GCA_964479285.1). Taxonomy (GTDB): domain Bacteria; phylum Omnitrophota; class Gorgyraeia; order Zapsychrales; family Fredricksoniimonadaceae; genus JABDGZ01. Next base: position 11,712 of record CAYZLU010000018.1, read on the forward strand.
TGTCAGATAATATTTTATACGCCCTGGGTGAGGCCAAAATCTTAAAAATCTCCTCACGTATCCTTTCCGCAGCCACCTGTGAAATCAAATGTGCATCTTTCTTGATTTGGCCGCTTGTCTGAGCATCCATTTTAAAACCAAGGGTGGCCTGCAGGGTGAAAGCGCGTAACAGCCTCAAAGGGTCGTCCTTAAAGATTTCGGGACTGACCATGCGCACCACCCCTGTCTTTAGATCACGCTGAGACCATTTAGTTCCCAGAACAACCGGTGTCGTGGCATCTTTACTCAAAACATCCAAGGCCAGCGCGTTAATGGTAAAATCCCTTAAGGCTAAATCTTTTTGGATGCTTGCCCCCCGCCAATCGGTCAGATCAAAAGTCCATATCACCCCATCCTGTTTCTTGACGACACGTGCGCTGCCATGCTCACGGTCAAGCAGGACGAAAGAGCCTTTGATATGGCGGGCAAGCTTTCGAGATAAGGCAATCGCACCATTATCAACAGCAAAATCAAGGTCACTGCCCCGGCGATCAAGATAATAATTACGTATCGCCCCACCCACCAAAAATACGCGGGCCCGGCTGCCGTTGAGAGCATCACGAATGATGGACAAAGGGGGATAAAAGCTAAGCAAAGACAAAAGGCCCGGTTTCCTGGCCATCGTAAGATTTTTAGCCATCATGATTGGGACAAGGATGATTTATGCAGGACTTCATCCGCCACAAAAATCGGCGCTTTAAAACGCACGGCCAGGGCGATGCTGTCAGAAGGGCGGGAATCGACCATCTTGACCTCACCCTCTTTGGACCTGACTGCTAATTTGGCATGAAAGGTATTGTTCACAAGTTTATCAATGACCACACGCTCTAATTGCCCGCCTAAGACCTGCATCACATTCATTAAAAGGTCATGGGTCATGGGACGAGGCACATCCACACCGGAAATCTTGATTTTAATGCTGTAAGCTTCCATGAAACCAATGACGATCGGGACCTGACGTTCCCCGTCTTTTTCCTTAAGCACAATCACCTGGTCCTGGCGCTTCTCATCAATAATGATTCTGGACAATTCCACTTGGACCATATTTTTTGGCTCCCTTAATTATCATTTTAAAACCCGGCCCTTTTGCTTTTTGAGCTTTTTGATCTTGTTTTTGGTCAGGATCGACTGCAATTCGTCCATGAATTGATTAACGTCGCGAAACTGCCTGTAAACAGAGGCAAAACGCACATAGGCCACTTCGTCCAAAGTGGACAAGCGGGTCATAATCATCTCGCCGATGTCCTTGGAGTAAATTTCTCGGTCATATTTTTTGCGTATGGCATGCTCAATATCATCCACCATGGCTTCTATTTGCCCGACACCGACCGGCCTCTTCTCGCAGGCCTTGATCAAACCATTTAAAATTCGGGTACGGTCAAAGGCCTGGCGGCGGCCATCACGTTTGACGACCATCAAAGGCACCTCTTCGATATACTCGTAAGTAGTGAAACGCTCTTCACATTTAGCGCATTTACGCCGGCGGCGGATGGATGTCCCATCGCTATTAAGACGAGAATCCATCACATTAGTGCCTTTATAACCGCAGGATGGACATCGCATATTTATGTGTCATTCTGAGAAAAATCCGCGTAAACAGGAAATTCCTGGGCCAAATGCTCGACTTCCAGACGGATTCTTTCCAATTCTACTTCCTTGTCCCGGTTAAGCACGCATCGGTCGACCAATCCCGCGATAGCCTCCATTTGGGCTTCTTTCATGCCCCGTGTCGTGACCGCCGGGGTCCCGATACGGATGCCACTGGCGATCGTCGGTGGTTCAGGATCAAAGGGGACAAGGTTTTTGTTGACGGTTATCTGCACCCGGTCTAAAAGTGCTGCCGCGTCCTTGCCGGTGATTTTTTTGGGACGCAAATCGACCATAAACAAATGGTTGTCCGTCCCCGCAGCCACAATACGAAATCCCCGTTCGCCGAGGGCCTTCGCAAAAGCCTGGGAATTAGCGACAACCTGTCGCTGGTATTGCTTGAACTCAGGAGACAATGCTTCCTTAAATGCCACGGCCTTGGCCGCGACAATATGCATCAATGGCCCGCCCTGAGTGCCGGGAAAAACAGCTCCGTCGATTTTTTTGGCAAATTCCGCTTTGCATATGATCATTCCGCCTCGGGGGCCGCGCAATGTTTTATGGGTGGTGGTGGTGACAAAATCGGCATAGAGTACAGGGTTCGGATGGATCCCGGCGGCGACCAAACCGGCAAAATGCGCCATGTCAACAAACAAAAACGCCCCCACCTTGTCCGCAATGGCACGGAAACGTTTGAAATCCAACAGTCTGGAATACGCAGAATAACCAGCTACAATCATTTTAGGCTTGTGTTCGACAGCCAGACGCTCCACTTCATCCATATCTATGAGCTCGGTCTTCTGGTCCACCTTATACGAAATAAAATGATACAAACGCCCGGATATGTTGATCTTTAAGCCATGGGTCAAATGCCCCCCGCAGGCCAGGTCCAGCCCCATTACAGTATCTCCGACTTTAAGCACGGACATATAGACCGCTGTATTCGCCTGCGACCCGGAATGCGGCTGCACGTTGATGTGGTCCCCGCCAAACAGCTCTTTAGCGCGCCCTATGGCCATCTTTTCAACTTCGTCGACGAATTCGCAGCCATTATACCAGCGGGCCGCCGGATAACCTTCGGCGTACTTATTGGTAAGCACACTTCCCGCAGCTTCCAAGACCGCGGGTGATACAATATTTTCAGAGGCGATCAACTCAAGATTGTTCTTTTGGCGCTTAAGTTCCTGGTTTATGGCCCCCCAGACTTGCGGGTCGACGTTCTGCAAATATTTCATTTGGAAAACTCCTCCCATAGCACTACTAAATTTATTCAAGATAGGCGCCGTTCCCTCGTTATCTTTTATTAGGGATACGGCCCTTTCTATGTTTTGAATTTGTTCTTTACGGCGCAAATGCCGTCCGCCTTCGAAGGGGGTTGATAACCAAATTTTAACGATCTCCAGCATTTCAGCTTCACTTACAAACTGGGCCCCTAAAACCAGCACATTGCTGTCATTATGCTGGCGGGAAAGCTGGGCCGCTTCCTTATTGTATACGAGCGCTGCATATGCACCCGGTACTTTATTCGCGGCGATGGAATGCCCAATACCAGACATGCACAAAAGGACACCGCGGCTGCCCTGGTTGCGCACAACCTCCACCGCCACTTTATAAGCGATTTGGGGATAGTCACAGCTCATGTTTTCCGCATGTGTCCCCATGTCCACCACTTCGTGCCCCAGGGCCTTGAGCGCGTCATCAACTTTCTTCTTTAATTGAAAACCGCGATGGTCTGAACCCACAAATATTTTCATCAAAGCAATCCCTCGATTTTTTCAATCGCTTCATCAATCGTCAACAGGCATTCCTGGTAGGCCGCGTGCGGCTGGCCGATGGGGTCTGGCACATCTAAATCTGCCTCAAAGCTTCGATGGGCATTACCGAATTCCTTTAAAAGATAGACACGTTTTTCCACCGATGGGACACGATCCAGGATTTGCGCGCGGTGCGCGCGGGTCATGGCAAAAATCAAATCCGATTTTTTAAGCATAATACTCCCTAATGGCCGTGAAATATGCGCCGCGGCATTGATCCCACGCTCCCTTAATACTGCGATGGTCTCCTGGCTGGCCGAGGACTTAAAAAACACACTGGTACCCGCTGAATGGACTTCAACATCTTCACGGGCGATCAATTTGGCTTTAAGCAAATATTCTGCCATGACCGAACGGCAGCTATTCCCTGTACAGACGAACAGGACACATTTTCTGCTGATGGCACGGTCCACATCCGGCTGGGTAATGACACCCTCACGCGTGACAGTCGGATGGGTTTGCGTGAAATCAAGTATCGTCGAAGAAATCCCAAAA
>CAYZLU010000019.1:0-14912 GCA_964479285.1 uncultured Planctomycetales bacterium
GGAAAAAGGCAGCCGTGTTTGAAGAAAATGATTTTCAATACTTATGTCGAACTGGCGTTAATATATATCAGGGAGCTTGAATATGCAGAAAATGACTGTGCGGGACATTAATATTAAAGGTAAGAAGGTGATTGTCCGTGTGGATTTTAATGTTCCTATGGATGGGGAACATATTACTGATGACCGTCGTATTACAGCGGCCTTGCCTACCATTCAATATGCTTTGAGTAATGGTGCCTCCAAAGTCATTCTCATGAGCCATTTGGGCCGTCCCAAGGGGACCGGCTTTGAGAAGGATTTTTCGCTGTTACCCGTGGCCCAACGTTTACAGGAATTGTTAAAGGAAAAAGTATTGTTCTTAAATGACTGTGTGGGCCCTGCAGTGAAAGAGGCCATCGTTAAATCAACCGAGCGTGTGATCTTACTTGAGAACCTGCGTTTTTATAAAGCTGAAGAAAAGAACGATGCTGCCTTTGCGAAAGAATTAGCATCTTTGGCGGATGTCTATATTAATGATGCCTTTGGGACTGCGCACCGCGCCCATGCCTCGACTGCGGGAATAACAGCCTATTTACCGTCGGTGGCAGGGTTTTTAATAGAAAAAGAACTCCAATATTTGGGTAACGCTATCAATAATCCCAAACGCCCATTGGCGATCATTTTAGGCGGTGCCAAGGTCTCCGATAAAATCGAATTGATCAAGAACTTGATCCCCAAGGCCGACAGCATCATCGTGGGTGGCGGGATGGCCTATACTTTCTTAAAGGCCCAGGGGATCAATGTCGGAAACTCCAAATTGGAAAAAGACAAGGTCGATTTGAGCCGTGAGTTGATGGAACAAGCTAAAAAAGCAGGGGTGGAGTTGGTCTTGACTACAGATTTTGTCATTACCCAGAGTTTTACAAGTGATGATTGCAAGGTCTCCGATGTGATCCCTGATGGCTGGGAAAGCCTGGACATTGGTCCTAAGACCATTGAACGCTATAAGGCTGTTCTTTCTAAAGCAAAGACTATCGTATGGAACGGGCCCTTAGGGGTTTTTGAGCGTGAAGCTTACGCCAAGGGGACCCGTGCCATTGCTGATTACCTGGCTTCTCTAAAAGATGTGACGGTGATCATCGGTGGCGGGGATTCAGCTGCGGCAGTGTCCAAATTTGGTTTGGAAGATAAAATGACACATATTTCCACTGGCGGGGGGGCATCCCTGGAATTCTTGGAAGGCAAAGAATTACCAGGCATTGCAGCTTTAAATGATAAAAAATAAGCGAAAACCGATCATCGCAGGCAATTGGAAATTAAATAAAACCCCTCATGAGGCCATTTTGCTGGTTGATGAATTAAAGCGTGCGCTGGTAGATGTCACAGGTGTGGATGTGGTGGTCTGCCCGCCTTTTGTAGACTTAACAGATGTGTCAGATGCCCTGATCGACCATAATATTGCCCTGGGCGCGCAGAATGTGTTTTGGGAAGATTCTGGTGCGTTTACCGGGGAAATTTCCGCGCCCATGCTCAAAGATTTGGGCGTGGCGTTTGTGATCATTGGCCACTCCGAGCGCCGCCAGTATTTTCATGAGACGAATGAAACAGTCAACAAACGCCTGCGCGCGGTTTTAAAGCATGGGCTTACCCCCATCGTCTGTGTGGGTGAAAATCTGGCCCAGCGTGAGTCCAATAAAACCTTTGAAATAATCAAGGACCATTGCGAAGGTTCTTTAAGCGGTCTGTCAGCTGAAGAAATGAAAATGGTGGTCTTGGCCTATGAACCTGTATGGGCCATAGGAACAGGAAAAACAGCTACGCCGGCCCAGGCCCAGGAAGTGCACGTATTTATTCGGCAGTTATTAGGGGAAATGTTTAACGTGGACATAGCGAGCAGTGTGCGTATCCAATATGGCGGGAGTGTAACGCCAGATAATATTGTTTCGCTGATGGACCAGGCAGATATTGATGGGGCATTGGTGGGAGGTGCGAGCTTGAAAGCCCCTTCTTTTGCAGCCATCGTCAAAGGTGCAAACTCTAAATCCTAAATTTAGGATTTAGAGTTTTTGGGATGTAAATAAAGGAGTTAAATTTTATGGGTTTTATTCTCGTTATCCATGTTATTGTTTGTGTACTGTTGGTGATTACCATTTTAATGCAGGCCGGCCGGGGTGGCGGCTTGACTGAAACTTTCCAATCTGCGGAGTCCATGTTCGGAACACAAACGAACGTGTTCATGGTGAGGTTGACGACAATCTTGGCGGTCATTTTTTTGAGTACTTCATTGATCTTGGCCATTAATTCCTCGAAAGGGGACCGCTCGTTGATGGCCAACAAGAAACTTTTGTCCATGGTTCCCAAGCCCATAACTACACCTAAAGCTAAAGATGCTGATGAGAGTAATGTCCAGATCAAGGTCGAGTCTCCAAAACCAATGGCACCATCTGAAACAGCTATGCCAAGCAAAGAAGTTCCGGTCAGCCCCGTGACTAATGCTGCAAAATAAATTTTTATTTGTTTTTTTTATTGGTTGTATTTTTTCATGGACCACCCTGGTCCATGCTTCTCCAAGCCGCTACGGTGGAAGCCTCGTCGAAGCCACCTCTTCGGACCCTAAAACGTTCAATAACATTGTCTCAACTGATGCTAACAGCGATGCTGTGACCTCCTTGCTTTTTGAAGGGTTGACGACAGTTGATCCCGTTACTTTAAAAGTCATCCCTAATCTGGCCAAGTCCTGGCAGGTAAGCCCAAACGGACTGCAATGGACCTTCTATTTGAGGGAAGATGTCAAATGGTCTGACGGCGTTAAGTTCAATGCTGATGATGTGGTCTTTACTTTCAATGATCTGATTTATAATCCTGACATTCCTTCATCCTCAAAGGACATTCTGACCATTAATGGAAAGCCTTTAAAAGTAGAGAAAATGGATGAATACACGGTGCGTTTTATTCTGCCGGTCAAATTCGCACCATTTTTACGGTGCCTGTCCCAGTCCATTTTGCCCAGGCATTGTTTATTCCAAATCGCCAAAGAAAAGAAATTTCCGTTTGCCTGGGGCATTGATACCCCCCCTGCCCAGATCATAGGCACCGGCCCGTTCATGTTAAGCGAGTATCATCCGGGTGAGCGCCTGGTGTTCAGGCGAAATCCGCATTATTGGAAGAAATCTTTGCAAGGGGACGCCTTGCCATATCTAGATAAAATCATTTATTTAATCATCTCATCCCCTCAGGCCCAGCTTTTAAAATTCATAGATGGAGAGCTGGATGAAACGTCGGTGAGCGGACGTGAATTTCCTTTGCTTAAACCTTTGGAGGGGAAAAAGGATTTTCATATTTATGAAGCCGGGGCAGATAATGGTTCCCGTTTTATAAGTTTTAACCAAAATCCAGGCAATAATCCCAATACACGTAAACCTTTTGTTGATCCGGTCAAATTATCATGGTTTACCAATGTCAAATTCCGCCAGGCGATTGCACATGCGATTGATAAGAATAGAATCATAGAGATCATTAATAATGGTTTCGGGGCGTCCCAAAACGGGCCCATGAGCCCCAGCAGTGGTTTTTTTTATGATCCTGATGTGACAAAGTATGATTATAATTTGGATAAAGCACGCGAGATTTTACAAAAAGCAGGGTTTAAATATCGAAAAAGTGACCAGACGTTGGAAGACTCCCGGGGGCATCCGGTTGAGTTTAATTTTTGTACGGCTGATACAGATGACCCTATTGAGGCGCAATTGGCCGACATCATCCGTTCGGACCTGCAAAAATTAGGGATGAAGGTCAATCCGGTACAGTTGGAATTTAATACCCTAGTCAATAAACTGATGTCTTCTTTTGATTGGGACATGGTCATGATAGGATTAACGGGGGGTGTGGAACCGCATTTCGGCCAAAACGTCTGGCTATCTTCAGGCGGGCTGCATTTTTGGGACCCTCATCAGGAGAAGCCGGCCACTGCCTGGGAAAAACGTATTGATGAAATTTATGACCAGGGGGCCCAGGAACTGGATGAAAACAAGCGCAAAGTCCTTTATGATGAATTCCAGCGCATAGTGGCTGTGGAATTGCCTGTGATTTATACAGTCTTAAATACAGACATGTTCGCCGTGCGCAATAAATTCGGCAATGTAAAACCTGTTGTCAACGGCGGGGCTTTCCCAAGCATTGAGGAAATTTATATTATACGTCATCCTGAGTGAAACGAAGGGTCTCTATTGTTTAAACATATTATCCGACGCCTTTTTTCCACTACCTTCCTTCTGCTGGCTGTCAGCTTTTTTACCTTTTGGCTGATGCATGCGACGCCGGGAAATTTTTTTGATAGCATGCGTTTAAATCCCCAAATATCCAAGGAGACGGTGGACCGCTATGAAAAGCTTTACCATCTCAAAGACCCGCTTATGGTGCAATACACGCACTGGGTCATCAATATCCTGCACGGAGAATGGGGGTATTCCCTTTATTATAATGTTCCTGTTACCCATGTCCTGGGCAGCCGTCTGTTTAATACTTTTATTTTGTCTTTTGCAAGCCTGCTGCTGACCTGGGGCATCGCCATTCCTTTAGGGATATGGGCGGCGCTCAGGCACAATCAATGGGTGGACAGGACACTTTCCCTGTTTTCTTTTGCAGCATTTTCCACACCCGGATTTTTCCTGGCTGTATTGGTTTTATATGCCGCAAGCCGCTGGGGAGGTCTTCCCTTGGGAGGCATGCATAGTCCCAATTATGATGATATGGGCCTTATTGAGAGAATCGGGGACACTGTACTTCATCTGGTGATTCCAGCCACGGTCCTGTCCTTGTCTTCCATGGCTTCTTTACAGCGGATCATGCGCGGTAATATGCTGGGGGTCTTGCGCCAGCAGTATATTTTAGCGGCCCGCGCTAAAGGTCTGCCGGAGGGGGTGGTCATTTACCGTCATGCCTTGCGTAACGCATTTAATCCCTTAGTCACTCTATTGGGTTATGAATTTGCCGCGCTATTAAGCGGGGCTGCTTTGATTGAAATTGTCTGCAGCTGGCCCGGACTGGGCTCTTTACTTTTGACCGCGGTGCGGTCCAAGGATGTGTTTTTGGTGATGAGCAGCACTTTATTGGCCTCTGTTCTTTTGATCATAGGTAATTGGTTGGCCGATATTTTATTGACCCTGGTAGACCCGCGTATCCGTTATGGAAAAGAAAATTAAACCCCGTGGCCGCATCTCTCTAGCTTTTGCGTCTTTACGCCGCAACCGATTTAGCATGCTTTGCCTGTGGGCCTTGTCGGTCTTGTACGGCCTGGCCATTTGCGCTGATTTCGTGTGCCCGTATGGTTATCAAGACGAAGACCGTGATTTTTCTTACTGCCCACCCACCGCAATTGAATTTTTAGACCATGGGAAGTTGGTGCGGCCTTTTATTTATGGCCGGACCTTGACCTTTGATGCCGTGCACCGGCGGGTATACGTGAATGATTATAGACAAAAATATTCATTGCATTTTTTAACGGGTGGACGCCTTTTTGGTGTGGACCCGCCGTCCCGTTTTTACATATGGGGCGCAGATGCACGCGGACGTGATTTATTTTCCCGTATTTGGTATGGGGCAAGGATATCTTTGTCCATTGGCCTTTTAGGAGTGATCATTTCATTTGTCCTGGGACTTTTGATTGGAGGCATCGCAGGATATTACGGCGGCTGGGTAGACAACATCCTGATGAGGTTGTGTGAAATGTTCATGATGGTCCCGGGATTTTATTTAATGCTGGCATTGAGGGCCGCAGTACCGGAAAATTTTAATTCCGTGCAAGTGTATGTGAGTGTCGTGGTCATTTTGGCCTTGATCGGCTGGGCGTCCTTAGCGCGCATTATCCGCGGCATGGCCCTTTCCTTGCGCGAGCGTGATTTTGTATTGGTTGCCAAGACTTTGGGGGTCCCTGATATCATCATCATTATTAAGCATATCCTGCCTCAAACGATTTCTTTTTCGTGCGCGACCCTGATGTTGACGGTCTCGTCGTACATTTTGGCGGAAGCAGGATTAAGCATGGTGGGTTTGGGTATCCAGGACCCTGTCCCCAGCTGGGGAAATTTGCTTTCCGATGCCATGGAGATCGTGCCGGTCATCTTTGCCCCCTGGATATTGCTGCCGGGACTGTTTATTTTCATCGCGGTCATGTGTTTTAATGTCATCGGCGACGCGCTTCGGGACGCCTTTGATCCCATGTTCCGTGAAGGAATATAAAATGAACTCATTATTATCAATTAACGGTTTGACTGTTGCCGTAGGCCCCAAAATACTCGTCGATCGGGTATCATTCGACGTGCCTCAGGGGAAAATCGTGGCTGTCGCTGGTGGGTCCGGGAGCGGCAAGACGACGATAGGATTGTCTATTTTGCGTTTATTGCCAACTCCTTTGAGCGTTACTCAAGGGAGCATTATTTTTGAGGGCCGCCACTTATTGGATGTTCCTGTCCGCGAAATGCAAAATTGCCGGGGTGCGCGCATCGGCATGGTTTTCCAGGAGCCTTTAAGCGCTTTTGATCCGTTGTTTACCATTGGTCAGCAAATAGATGAAGTATTAGCGGCACATACGGAATTATCCAAACGAGAACGGTACAAAAAAGTCTTGGAAACATTGCTTGAGGTCGAATTACCTGACCCGCAACGTGCTTATAAAAGTTATCCCCATCAACTAAGCGGAGGGATGCGCCAGCGTGCCATGGTGGCCCAGGCCATTGTTTGTGGCCCTTCTTTGATTATCGCAGATGAACCTACCAGCAGTTTAGATGTCACCTTGCAGGTAAAGATTATGGAGTTGTTGGGCCGTCTAAAAAAGAAGGACATGTCCATTTTGTTGATCGCGCATGATCTGGGGATGATTTCCCGTGTGGCGGATGAGGTCATCATTCTCTGCCAGGGAGAGATTGTCGAAAAAGGGCCGGTTGGTCAGGTCATGGACCGGCCCCAGCATGGGTACACGAGGGAACTAGTGATGTCAGCGAAGTAATAGGGGGTATGGTTTTTCAATGAGAGTTTTACAAATCCAAAATGTTTCTAAGTCATTTGGGCGACTGCTCGCCGTCAACAATGTCAGCATTTCTCTGGACCAGGGGGATAATTTGGCTGTTATAGGCGAGTCCGGGTGCGGCAAGACCACCTTGGCAAAAATGATCATGGGGCTCACAAAACCTGACGCGGGTTTTATCAAGGCTGAAGCCAATAGCTTGCAGATGGTTTTTCAAGACCCGTATTTATCGCTCGATCCTCTGTGGAATGTGCGGGAAATTTTAAAAGAAGCTTTATGGCGGATGAAAGGCCAAGTATCATCCCAACATTCCCAAGAGAGAATGGAGCAAATGCTTGTAGCTGTTGGGCTTTCGCCCCAGGTGTTGCAGCGTTTCCCCCATGAATTCAGCGGAGGTGAGCGTCAGCGCATTGCCATCGCGCGGGCACTTTTAGCATCACCCAAAATACTGGTTTTAGACGAAGCTGTTTCAGCGCTGGATACCATGGTGCAAAAACAGATCATAGACCTTTTAAGAAGATTAAAACAAGATTTTAATCTTACCTATATATTTATTTCCCATAATTTGCGTCTGGTGCGTAATTTTAGTGATAAAATAGCGGTCATGAACCAGGGGAGAATTGTTGAGGAAGGCATGACAAAGACCGTCCTGCATTCCCCCTCGCATCCCTATACGCAACAATTGTTGCAAGCGGCATTTTGTCTGGATTTTAAGTAAGGCCGTCGAAATAAAGAAGAACTTTATGAGCGATAAGTTTTGGGAAAAGCTTAGTATTACCCTTGGATGGCTTGCCATCGGCATGCTTTTTGTCCTGATCACCTTTACTTCCAGCCTCGAAATCAAAGACTTGGACCTGTGGTTACATTTGAGAATGGGGTGGTGGATTTGCCAACATGGGTTTGTCCCTAATACCGATGTGCTTTCCTGCAGTATTTTCGGAAAGTCCTGGGTCAACCATGAATGGCTATTTCAAGTCCTGGTGTATCAAGTGCAAAAAGCATTTGGTTTTGACGGGCTTATTTCCATGCAGTCGATGGTGGTGTCATTGACATTTTTGGTATTGTTGTTTTTAGGGTATAGCCGTGAGCGCCAATGGTTGACGCTGGCCACTCTTTTAATGGTCTTGATGGTTTATCAAACTCGTTTTACCATCCGTCCGGATATTTTTAGCCTATTGTTCTTTATTTTATATATTTATGTCCTTTCAGTGCATATTAACAAACGCTGGGTGTTCTACGCGCTGGTGGCGTTACAGATATTGTGGTCCAATATGCATGGATTTTTCTTTTTCGGCCCTTTGCTGGTGGGCATCGGTATTTTTTCCGAGTTCATCAAACGCCGTCTCCCCTTACCTTATGAATGGAATACGGTGGGGCGACTGAACGATGAAGAATACAGTTCGCTTAAGAAAATCCTGCCGGTCCTGATATTGGCCTGTTGCGTTAATCCTCTGGCATTCAAGGGCGCTTGGTATCCGTTGAGTGTTTTTTTTCGATTGGCCGGAGACAATAAAATATTTTTCGACCATATTGTTGAGTTGCAAAGGCCCATCACCACAGGCAACATTTTTACCAACCATTATATCTGGTATAAAGTCTTGATCATTATTTCAGCCATCAGTTTTGTTTTTAACCGCCGGAAAATCGACATCAGCAGTTTTCTGGTCTGGGTCATTTTTTTAGGGTTTTCTTTAGTGGCCATCCGGAATTTGATTTATTTCGCGGCCGCTGCGTATATCGTCTTTATGGTAAACATTATTTCCTTACCTTGGGAAAACCTGGTGCCATTGCGTTTTTCTACTGTTAAATTCAAACATCTTACGGTGATCGTTTTTAAATTTGCGCTCATGCTCTGGATGTTAAACTTTGGATTGGGAATGTCAGTAGATGGTTATTTCGATTTTGACACCTATAAGATTAAAAGTGAATTTTTTGGTGTTTCCAAACGCCTCTATCCTTACAAGGCCGTGGATTTTCTCCTGCGAGAGAAGATTAAAGGCAATTTCTTTAATGATTTTAATTCAGGCGCCTATTTAATAGGTAGGGCCTCCCCTAACATTAGGGTCTTTATCGATGGCAGGACAGAGGTGTATGGGGCTGATTTTTTCGAGAACTACCTGAAAATATGGCAAGACGGCAACGCCCATGCCTTTGCGTATTTCGAGCGCAAAGACAATATCACCGGGGCCTTTTTGAATAACGCGCACCAGCAGATCCCGCTGGAAGTCCTTAAAATGTTTCATTCTTTAAAAAATTGGTCCATGGTATATTTGGATGATGATGCGGTCATTTTCTTGAAGCAGACGCCCTACAATAAACCTTTTATTGACCGTTTTTCCGTGGATTTGTCTAAGTGGAAGCCAAAGCCCATGGATCTTTTTAAACTGGCCACCAAACGCATTGACCCTACTCCGTATACCACCAGGGCCTATTTCTTGGAAGCGCTTGGGGCCGACGAGGCAGCACTGGATGAGTCGAAGGAGGCCCTTCGGGTATCGCCTGACTATGGGGCAGCCTACAATATGCTAGGGAAAATCTACGAAAAGCACCGAGATTACAAACGGGCATTTGAAAATTACCGGTTGGGGGCCATGTATTCCGGAGAGTTAAGTGCCCGTTTAGGGTTGGCCCTGGCCTACGAACATTTAAAAGATTATGACGGGGCAATCATCCAGTATCAGCGGGTGCTTGATTCTTCCCCCAGGAACATTCGAGGGTACTTTGGCATGGCCAGGTCTTATGCCGAAGGGGGCCAAGATAAAAATGCATTGGATATGTTGGTTAAAGCCAAGAAATCGGGATTAGAAGATAAGGTTGATGTTCAAAAAATCCATGATATTATAAATGACCAAAAAAAGAAGTTTGGTGGGAATAGCCATGCTTTGGTGCAAAAAAAGAAAGTGAAGTAAACAAATGCGGGATGTTTTGACTTTTATTTTAGCAGGAGGGAAAGGTGAGCGCCTGGATCCCTTGACCCGTGACAGGGCCAAGCCAGCGGTCCCTTTTGGAGGCATATACCGCATTGTTGATTTTGCGCTTTCCAACTGTGTTAATTCCGGTCTGAGGCGTATTTTCTTATTGACCCAATACAAATCATTTTCGCTTCAGCGCCATATTCTAGAGGGATGGAACATCTATTCAAATCAATTGGGAGAATTCATCGATGTGGTCCCGGCCCAGCAACGTATATCCAGTGATTGGTACCGCGGTACCGCGGACGCCATTTACCAGAATTTAAATATGGTGAGTGATTATGATCCCAAGCTGGTTTTGATATTGGCTGGGGACCACGTTTATAAAATGGATTACCGCAAATTGATGGATTTTCACCTCAGTAAGGGCGCGGACATGACAGTGGCTTGCATCACGATGCCTAAAAATGATTCCATTCATTTTGGGGTGGTGGAAGTCAATAAACAGAACATGGTCATTGGTTTTCAGGAAAAACCCGAAAAGCCCAAGACCATCCCCGCGAGTCCTGATGAGATATTTGGTTCCATGGGGATATATTTATTTAATGCGGAGATGCTTAAAAAAGAATTAAATATCGATGCTGGCAAGAGCGATTCTGACCATGATTTCGGCAAAAACATCATCCCGCAGATGGTGGCCAAGAAATTGAAAGTGTTTGCCTATGATTTCGCCCGGGAGAATGAAACGTCATCCTATTGGCGGGACATTGGGACCCGTGATTCATATTTTCAAGCGAACATGGACCTTTGCGGCGCCAAACCTAAATTTAATTTATATGACAAATCATGGCCTTTGCGCACCCATCACCATCATTATCCACCCTTGAGGGTCTACACAACGGGAAAGACGCCGGGTACCATTGTTGATTCCCTGGTTGCCGGAGGCTGTGTTTTGGAAAGCGGTCAGATCGAACACTCTGTCGTCTCCAACAATGTAGTGATTAGGGACGGGGTCTTGATCAAGAACTCTGTGATCATGGATAGTGTGACGATCGGCAAGGGGGCCCAGATCCAGGGGGCCATCATTGATAAAGATGTGGACATTCCTGCAGAGACCAAAATCGGTTTTTATCCGGCCTTAGACCGCCAGCGTTTTGTGCTGACCACATCGGGCATTGTCATTGTGGCAAAGAAAACGTCTTTATAAGATTTTTATTGTTCCCCTTTTATTTATAAAGAGGGGTAGAGGGAGTTCAATGATCATCAAGCCTAAAATACGCGGTTTTATTTGTACAACAGCACATCCGAAGGGCTGTGCTGCTCACGTCGCGGAGCAGATTGGTTACGTCCAATCGCAAGGCCCCATAATTAATGGCCCTAAAAAAGTCCTGGTGATTGGAGCCTCGACTGGATACGGATTGGCTTCGCGCATTACTGCTGCTTTTGCCTGCGGGGCCGCGACCATGGGGGTGTTTTTTGAAAAATCCGCGGACACTAAACGCACAGCTACCGCTGGCTGGTATAATTCCGCAGCTTTTGAAACGGCCGCCCGAAAGGCAGGGCTTTACGCCAAGAGTTTTAATGGGGATGCTTTCTCCGATGATTTACGGCGGCAGGTCTGTGAGGCCATCAAGAAGGATTTGGGCCAAGTGGACTGTGTTATTTATTCCCTGGCCTCTCCCAGGCGCACAGACCCTAAAACCGGTGAAGTTTATAAATCAGTACTTAAGCCTAAGGGTAAGCCTTATACAAATAAGAGCATCGATTTTGAAAGCAATACAGTGACCGAAGTGACCCTCGAATCAGCCCAGGATGAAGAAGTCCGCCAGACCATCAAGGTCATGGGAGGCGAAGACTGGCAGCTATGGATCGAGGCTTTGAGCAACGAAAATCTCCTGGCTCCTAATGCTGTCACCATAGCCTATTCTTATATAGGCCCTGATGTGACGACCCCTGTTTATCGCAACGGCACCATTGGGGCCGCCAAGGACGATTTAGAGGCCACGGCCCATCGCCTGGATGAACGCATGAAAAAACAGGGCGGCCGTGCGTTGGTGTCTGTCAATAAGGCCTTGGTCACACAAAGCTCTTCAGCTATTCCTTTTATCCCTCTTTATTTTGTTTTGCTCATGAAGGTAATGAAGGCCAAAGGCGTGCATGAAGACTGCATCCACCAGATATACCGCCTTTTGGCCCAGCGTTTGTATAATGGCCGTCCTTTAAACCAAATCCCGACAGACCCCGAAGGCCGCGTGCGCGTCGATGATCATGAGATGCGTGCGGATGTCCAAAGTGAAGTCGCCAAACTTTGGGAAATAGTGGCCAACGAAAATCTCCTGCAGGTCGGTGATGTCAAAGGTTATAACAGCGACTTCTTGAAACTTTTCGGCTTTGGATTAGACGGTGTCGATTACGAAGCCGATGTCCCCACCGACGTCCCCATCGCAGGCCTTTCGTAAAGTGGACCGGCTTATTCTTGCCGTTTTACTATTTTAAATCTGACCGCTTAATCGATTTTTCTGGTATCTTTTGAAGGATTGTGTTAATCTAAAAATGTTGATTTACCGCGTTGATGTGGTGTTAGGTTTCAAAGACGAAGCATTGATTTTTGGGGCAAAGAGGCCCTGTTTCCCTTACATGGGGAAGCAGGGTCTCTTTTTTTTGAACTCCCCCAAACCCTCTTTCTAAAAAAGAGGGGGTTAGGGGAGTTACTTGAGAAGGGTGTGTATGAAAGCAAATGTCACGATGCCGGTCGCCTGGGACATTTTAGGGAAATATTCCATGGATGATTTTTATGATGAAATGGTTGAACCCAGTGGCCGGATACGGCCCTGCTACGAGCATTTGACTAACAGGATGAGCGGATTGGGATTTCAAGAAGTTGTCGGGCGCCAGCATGCAGCTGACCGTGCTTTTATATCCATGGGGATCACTTTTAATGTCTATCGAGACGGTGAAGGGCTTGAGAAGATTTTTCCTTTTGATATCATCCCCCGGATCATCTCTGTCAAGGAATGGGACCAAATCGAGCGCGGCCTAACACAGCGCATCACGGCCCTCAATTTATTCTTGCAAGATATTTATGGACCGCAAAAAATCCTTAAAGACGGAATCATCCCCTCGGACATCATTTTCTCTTCTGCGGGGTATCTTAAA
The DNA here is from genome assembly GCA_964479285.1 of uncultured Planctomycetales bacterium. Lineage (GTDB taxonomy): Bacteria > Omnitrophota > Gorgyraeia > Zapsychrales > Fredricksoniimonadaceae > JABDGZ01. The sequence goes on from CAYZLU010000019.1 coordinate 13,069, forward strand.
CAATGTGAGGGCCTCAAGACACCGCACCATATATGGACGCACATCAGCGGTATAGACCTGATCAAACACAGCGATGGCATCAATTATGTGTTGGAGGACAATTTGCGTGTCCCTTCAGGCGTTTCTTATGTGTTGGGAAACCGTGATATCATGAAACGCACTTTTCCAGAGATTTTTGAGCGCATGGACGTGAGGCCGGTCACTGATTATCCTTTGCGTTTGCTTGAAATGCTGGAACATTTATCGACCCGCGAGAAACCCACGGTGGTAGTTTTGACGCCAGGTATTTATAATTCCGCCTATTTTGAGCATTCTTTCTTGGCCCAGCAAATGGGGATTGAGTTGGTTGAGGGAAGGGACTTGGTGGTGCAGGACAATTTTGTCCATATGCGCACGACCCAGGGGCTCAAACGCGTGGATGTCATTTACCGGCGGGTGGATGATACCTACCTGGACCCTGGTCATTTTAACCCCGCGTCTGTCCTGGGTATCCCCGGGATTTTTGATGTTTACCGGCGGGGGAATGTCGCCCTGGCCAACGCACCCGGCACGGGGGTCGCTGATGACAAGGTGATTTATGCCTTTGTCCCTAAAATGATCAAATATTATTTAGGTGAGGATCCTATCCTACCTAATGTTCCCACGTATTTGTGTTGGGACGCCAAAGACCGTGAGTATGTTCTTGAAAATATCGGCAAGATGGTTGTCAAGGCCGCGGACCAAAGCGGGGGCTATGGCATGTTGATCGGGACCCAGGCCACCAAAAAAGAAAAAGCTGCTTTTAAGGTCAAGATCCGAAAATTTCCCCGTCAATACATCGCACAACCCACCATGGCGTTGTCGCGAGTGCCTACCATTATTGACAATCGCATCAAAGGGCGGCACGTAGATTTACGTCCGTATGTGCTTTTCGGCAAGGACATATATGTGATGCCAGGGGGATTGACCAGGGTGGCATTAAGGCAGGGGTCACTCGTGGTCAATTCTTCCCAGGGCGGCGGGAGCAAGGACACCTGGGTCTTAAGGTAAAGGAACTTTATGTTAAGCAGGGTCGCGGAATCTATTTGCTGGATGAACCGATATATCGAGAGGGCGGAAAATTATGCCCGTTTCATTGAAGTTGATTTTAACCTGGCCATGGACCTGCCGCCCGGGACCATTGAAGAGCAATGGCGGCCATTGGTCTTGACCACGGGTGATGAGGCCCTGTTCCAGCAATTATACACTGAGTTTACCAAAAATAATGTGATCCATTTTCTCGCTTTTGACCGTAATAACCCGAATTCCATCTGTTCCTGTTTGGCCGCAGCCCGCGAGAATGCCCGGACCGTGCGCGAAATCATTTCAAGCGAAATGTGGCTGCAGATCAATGAAATGTATTTGTCGATCCATCCGGTGATGGCCAAACAAAACCATTCTGAGAAATTACTGATGGAGTTCTTCCGTGACATCAAGGAAGGTAGTCATTTGTTCTCAGGGATCATGAATGCGACATTTTCGCGTAATGAGGGTTGGCACTTCGGCAATATGGGACGGTTCATGGAACGCGCGGACAAGACAGACCGTATCCTGGACATGAAATACTATTATTTACTTCCGACGGTTGATTATGTGGGGACGCCTTTGGACCTGTTGCAATGGTCGGCGCTGCTTAAATCTGCGAGCGGTTTTGAAATGTACCGCCAGACCTTTGGCAAGCTGGATGTGGCCAATATCGTGCGGTTTTTGGTCTTGGACAGGAATTTCCCGCGGGCCGTGCGACATTGCCTTATCGAGGCCGAGCAGTCCTTGTGCGCCATCACCGGTGGGCAGACAGGGGCATTTAAAACCAGGGCTGAAAAAGA
>CAYZLU010000020.1:0-14462 GCA_964479285.1 uncultured Planctomycetales bacterium
CCACGGCCTGGAGACATGGTGTATACCAGCGTCCAATACGTGCCTGCCGTAGTTAAAGGATTGATCATCAATCGCAATGATCCTTTTGATTTTAATTTTATTATTGATTCAGGGAATTCCTACCTCAGTGGACCGGATTTTGAGAAGGAATCAATCAAATTGATCAAATATTTTCTGGCATCGTTGACAACTCCGCAGGAAGATTTGTGGGTCAATCTTTCGCCGTATGAAAAAAACAGGATCATCCCATCAGGTTTTGGAGAGACTGAAATGGGCAGGGACCTCTTGGCCCAAGATTATCTTTTAAAGCAATTGACAGCCTCCTTAATTTATCCTGAAAAAGAGCTTGGTAAGGAGTTTTGGCATAAGGTCTATGAACGGACCCAAAAATTATACGGGACAACAGATATTCCTATAAATACTTTCAACAAAGTGTGGATTGTTCCTCAAAAAGCCGTTATTTATGAGCATGCACAAGGGGCATTTATTGTCAGCAGCCGCTTAAAAGTCATGCTGGAAGAAGACTATTTGGCTTTAAGAAAGAACTTGGAAAATACCAGCGGAGAAATCACCCAATTGAGTAAAAGAAAGGCAGGTCAAATCAGTGAAGTATCTTCACAGGCCGTCAAGGAAGTCGTGATCCCTATCATTGAAGAGGAAGTTAATAGGGGCAAGAATTTTTCGACTTTAAGGCAGGTATATAATTCGATGATCCTGGCTGCTTGGTATAAGAGAAATCTCAAGAAAAGCTTATTAGGGCAGGTTTATTTAGATAAGAATAAAACAAAAGGCATTAATGTTTTAGACAAGGACATTAATAACAAAATATACCGTCAATACTTGCAGGCTTATAAGAAATGGACCTTCAATTTTATTAAAGAAGAAGTCTCTTGGGGTTCGGAGAGCAAGAAACAGGGAATATTTCCCCGCAAATATTTTTCCGGTGGAATCAATTTGAAAGGTGATTTTGCCATGACCAATTCGATAGGCACGGCCGCCATACCAACGGGGGAGTTTAGGAATGTCCACTGGAGGGCAGAAGGAATTAGGGGGGAATTTAGCGAAAGAAGTTCAGTCGATCAAGCCATGGCTAAAGTGGAGAAAGATATTAAATACCCGGACGCTACTATTGACCCAAAGGCATCCGATAAAGAGAAGTTAGCAGATACTGTATTTATTGATCTTCATCATTCCATACTCAAGTTTTCCAAATGGGACCAACGTAAAGCTACTCCATTTACGCCGGAAGAAAAAGCTGTTTTTGACGGTCCTAAATTTCAATCCGAGGATTTAAGATTATTACAACGGAATGATATAAAGACCGTGCAACAAACTACCTATGACCGTTCTTCAGGTGATATTGAAGTTCGTATGATTGTTACTGACAAGAAAGATGAAAAACATTACTACCTGCTTAAGGGTTCAGACACAACATCCCTGGCTGCTTTAAAGAATATTATGCCTACACTCGATGAGATGAGGGACCCGCATGCCATTATTCAAGCCTCTATCGGCAATCAAGGAGATTTGGTAGGAAATTTTACGGTTTCACCTAATAAAGAAGAAGGTCTTTGGGAATTTTATGGTGCCGTCAATGAACCCTGGCAGAACAAAATTTACCGGGCGCTCGTTCAATTTTCAAATGGCGAGCGGAGATTAGGGATGATTCAACTAAAAGGTGACAGTCAGGGTAAGATCACGGAAGTTGATTTTAACTCTGAAAAGTTATCACCCGATCAAGTAGATTTTGTTTTTACAGCGTATGCGTTAAGTTGGCATGATGAAGATCCAGTCGAACTGCTTAAACAAGATTATACCCATACGTCTGATTTACGTCATATCTTCCGCTTTCCTTATTTAAATGGAAGTGTCTTTCATGGGCAATTGGCCGGTAATGCAGAAAAATTAAATGAAGCATTTAATGATCATCCGATTTATTTAAAAATGGTTCATCAAGGGAAGGATATTAGTGAAGTTGATTTAGAAGCTAAGCTCAAAGAAAGTGGATATCAATTACAAGATAGTTTTGATAATGTTACGCGTGCGGGGGATTATTTTATAAAAGGAGATGATATTCGCATAGTATTTTTGCCTGCCCGTTATCCTGTGAACACCCTTGTTGTTGATAATAAAGGGAACATGGCATTTGTAGCCATCCAAGGAAGAAGCGGAAATAAGGGGGCAAATTATTGGACAGCAGGATCTTCGATTAAGAATCAGGTAAAAGAGCATTTTGGATGGGAACCCGAAGCGGTTTTTGCGCTTGATAATGGCATGGATCCTTCTTTAAAAAAATTTGATGAACAAGGAAAAGAGGAAGTTTTGTTAAAGGGGAGAGAAAATGTAAATGCGGCCTTTTCAGTAATTCCTGATAGCGCACAGTTAGAGCAGAAGTCAGGCGATCAGGCAATGCTGGCGGATATTAAAAGTGATATTAGATATCCCGATGCCGGGCTTGATCAGAAACATCCAGAAGATACCGCATCAGTATTTGTTGATCTTAAAACCGGAGTAAATTTGTCATTTATTGGATGGCCAGAGAGGGATTCAACACCTTTTACCCAAGAGGAATGGGGGGTATTCCAAAAAGGAGATCAGGTCAAAGATAAAATTGATCTTGAGCGTAAAGATATTATTTCCATTCGACACAGTACTTCCGATAGAAGTTCGGGTAAGATGAGAATGCGTGTCATAGTACTTGATAGGGCTCGCAAGAAGCATTTTTATGAATTAAGTGGAAAAGACACGACAGAACTCATGGAAACTTTTAACCCCCTTCTTCCAACCCTGGAAGATTTACGGGATCTGAAAGCAGTAATTCAGGTTTCTACCGGTAATCAGGCCGAATTACCGGGAAATTTTACTATAATGTCAGAACAAGGGTATTGGAAATTCTTTGGAGCGACTAATGAGAAGTTGGATGACAAAAAACATCAGGTATTAGTTGAGTTTTCTGACGGAACAAGGGCCCCCGGGTGGGTCCGGATAGAAGCTGAAGCTTCAACAAATAAAATAGAGAGAATTTTCTTAAAGCGAGGGATTGAAGATGGCGGTACTGAAGAAATTCAACTCAAGCCAGAAAATATAAAGTTTATACTATCAGCAACTGTTCTAGGATCGAGGAATACACTAGAAAAATATTATACGGATGATTCCGATTTGAGGCATCTTTTTAGGATCCCGTATCACAATGGCAGTATTTTTTATCATCAATTGGCTAAACAATTGAAACAAGCTTTCGATGGAGATGTAGTTAAGGTCAGTTTTAAAGAGGAGCGCCAGAAATTCGCGAGAGAAGAATTGATGTCTTTGATGAATAAGAATGGATATATTGCTAAAAGTGGTATCGATGAAGTCCAAAAACCAGGGGATTATTTTATTACTGATGAACATATGTATTGGGTTTTGTTACAGGCAAGATACCCAGTAAATACTATAGTGATGAGCGAAGATGGTCAGCGCACAGCATTGGTCAGTATTCAGGGAAGTTCAGGGGCCAAGGGGGCTAATTATTGGACTGTATCTGAATGGATTGGGCGACAACTTCAGGAAAATTTTGGCTGGGATCGGAAGGTAAAGATAATGGTGGTTGCCTTGGATAATGGGGCTGATCCCAATATTAGGCAATTTGATGCTGAAGGAAGGGAAAAAATCCTTGTACAAGGCGGTCGAGAAAATTATTATGCGGCCATCTCAGTCACGCCAAATCAGCGAGACCCCGTCAAGGTCATGGATAAGGCACAACTTGTTCATAGAGACAAAGTGGGCGGTATTGACCTTGATCCTGCAATGCTTGATTTACAGGTCCAGAAATCCGGACAGGGGTTTCAACAATTAAATTTTCCCATGCGAAATGGGAGGGACATTCAAATTGATGGTCTATGGCCAAGAATAATCAATGATACTCCTGTTAAGGATGTTCTTCCTTTACTAGGATTATCGCAGAAAAATGGAACTGGTCATTTAAGTTAACATTCGACCGTAAAGCAAGTATAAAAAATTTTTACATGTCTTGTTTTATAACTGTGGAATTATGGAATATCGTCTATATCGTTAATGTGGTATCATTTTAATAGGTCAAGTGGTGTACCTCAAACTGTTTGGATGGCGTTAAATTAAGTATGAGATTATTTAGAAAGTTATTTTTCATATTTTGCTTCATATTGAGCTGTGCTCAGTTGATACATGCGGATCAAAAGACGGTCAGCATGGAATTGTCCCGCCCTCCCATGGAGAAGATCAAAAACGCTACTGCTTTGGCCCCACGTGAATACCAGAAAGATGTTCTAACAGCGCTTAGGAAATCCGGCAGGAATGGCTGGGTGTTTATCCATGCTTTTAAAAACGTGGACCCCCAACAGCGTGAAGGATTGGCGTTCTTGGTGGCTAACATGCCTGGCCGTGATTTGGTGGCAATAAAGGGTGGATTTTTGATTGAGAATGACAAGCTGGCTTATCAAGCAATGAATGAAGTCCCTTGGGGGAAGGTTGTCCCTAAAGAGATTTTCTTAAACAATATTTTGCCTTACGCCTCTCTTAATGAGTACCGGGACAATTGGCGTCCAGATTTTCACCAGCGCTTTATCAATATTGCTAAGGCGAGTCAAACCATTGATCAAGCGGTCTTGGCATTAAACAAATATGTATTTGATACTTTACATGTTTCCTATAATGCAGTCAAACGTCCCAAACCCGACCAAAGTCCGTATGAATCCATCCGGGCGCATTATGCCTCTTGTACAGGACTCTCGATCCTTTTGACAGATGCCTTGCGTTCTGTTGGCATCCCGGCCCGGATCGTGGCCATTGCGATGTGGTCTGATGACAGCGGTAACCATACTTGGGTGGAATTTTGGGACGGGCAATGGCATTACGTTGGCGCCGCTGAACCTACTCCTTTTGACCATACGTGGTTTACCATCAAAGCCTCCCGGACTGACGCCGGGCATCCTATTTACGCAGCAAGTTTTAAGAAAACCCGCCTGATATTTCCCATGCGCTGGGCCCCAGGCCTTAAATTTGTTCCTGCCGTAGACGTGACTAAAAATTATAAGCCCTAGATTTATTGATGTTTAGCATGTCATTTGTTTAAAGTGCTATTTTTTAGTTTGACTTTGCGTTTATGGATGATACAGTATATCAAATGACAAAAATCGATGCCCAAATGATCCACCATGAACGCGCCAAATTTTTTCATCATTTGGCCAAGGCTGGACGCAGGGTAAGCCATGGCCGCGAGGTCGTTTTTGATCAGGTGATGCGTTTACACGGGCATTTTACGGCGGAAGGACTAGTAAAAGAGTGCTTGCGGAAAAAGCTCAAGGTCTCAAGGCCGACTGTTTTCCGTGTGCTTCACGACCTGTTGGAAGCTGGCGTCATCCGTGAAACTGCTTTTGGTGACAAACACCGCCATTTCGAGCATGTTTATGATGAGGAACCGCATCATCATGCCCAATGTGTCCGTTGCCATCATTTTATTGAATTTCCAGACAGGAAGGAAGACGAGGTTTATCATCCGTATCTGGAAAAGCAGGGCTTTCGGATTTTAGGCCATGAAATGCATTTTTATGGTGTTTGCAAAGAATGTCAGTCGAAAGAGACAACATGAAACCAGCTTGGCGGCAGGAGAATAAAACAGTAAGTTTGTCGGAAGTGCATTCAACCATCCACGTCCCTTCGTCAGCCTCTTGGGGCCGTAAAATGCTGGCATTTATTGGTCCTGGTCTTATGGTGGCGGTGGGGTACATGGACCCTGGTAACTGGGCAACCGACCTGGCTGGCGGGGCCAAGTATGGTTATACACTATTGTCCGTTATATTGATTTCTAATTTCATAGCTATTCTCCTGCAACACTTATCTTTAAAGCTCGGTATTGTTACTGAGCGTGATTTGGCCCAGGCATGCCGTGACCATTATAGCAAGCCGGTATCTTTCATGTTATGGGTCGGATGTGAAATAGCTATCGCGGCGTGTGATTTAGCGGAAGTCATCGGTTCTGCCATTGCCTTGAACCTGCTTTTTCATCTTCCTCTTGTGATAGGCATTCTGCTTACCGCGTTTGATGTTGTGGTTATTTTGTTTCTGCAATACAAGGGGTTTCGCATCATTGAAAGTATCGTAGCGGGTTTGATATTGTTAATCGGCGGGAGTTTTGCTTATGAAATGGTCCTATCAAACCCTTCATTGCCTTTATTCTTTGCAAATTTATTGCCTAAACCAGAGATCGTGACTAATCCGGACATGTTATATATCGCCATCGGGATCCTAGGTGCCACAGTCATGCCTCATAATTTGTATTTGCATTCAAGTATTGTCCAGACACGGGCCTTTGAACGCAATGAAGAAGGCAAGAAAATGGCCGTTCATTTTGCGGCCATAGACTCAGCCGGGGCTTTGTTTTGTGCATTTTTCATTAATGCCGCGATTTTGATCCTGAGTGCTGCGGCGTTTCATGGTAGCGGGCACCAGGATGTAGCGGACATCCATGATGCGTATAATTTATTAACGCCGGTTTTAGGGGCTTCCATGGCGAGTGTTGTATTTGCGGTCGCGCTTTTAGCATCAGGCCAAAATTCTACCTTAACAGGGACATTGGCAGGCCAGATTGTCATGGAGGGGTTTTTGAATATCCGCCTTCGTCCATGGGTAAGGCGTATGTTAACGCGATTAATCGCGGTTGTCCCTGCGGCCATTGTTGCTTCAATGTACGGAGAAAAAGGTGCAGGGAATCTGTTGATTTTAAGCCAGGTCGTTTTATCGCTTCAATTGGGTTTTGCGGTGGTCCCTTTGGTCATGTTCACTTCAGATAAGCAAAAAATGGGGACTTTTGTTAATTCCCCGTTGCTGAAAATACTTTCTTGGTCAGTTACAGCGGTGATCATTGCATTAAATGCGTATTTATTATGGGATGTCGTAAAAGACTGGGTAGCTCCAACTGCGATGGCAGGATTGCATGTATAAGACAATCCTTGTTACTTTGGATCATTGGCCAGCCCAGATGGACCGTTAATGTTGATAATATCTCCGATTCGTGCTATTTTAAATTATGGACAGGAGAATATTGACCCTTACAATTTTGTATCTTATTACCTTCGTGGGACAGGTAGGATCTTTTTCTCCAAGAAATTATGGCTATGTTCCCAACGGTCTTGAGACGGCCACGGGTGTTGTTCAGGCAACTGATCTTAATTCAATTGAGATATATGATGAGGAACGAAAGCAAGCGGAACGTTTCGTTTATTTGGTTCAAGGGGAAGAGTTTCATAAAGGGGACTATGTTCGTGTATACTATCATCCCAAAGGTGGAATAGTCCAGATGATAAAGAGAATGACGGTCTTGGAGTACAAAAAGAACAGCCAGAACTTAGGATACATTTCCCATAATTAAACAGGTTCGATTATTAGTGCGGAGGCAAGATAGCATGTCGATAAAATTGAAGAACAAGATCGTCAATAAGCAGGCCCGTATTGTGGTGATTGGGTTGGGATATGTCGGCTTGCCGCTGGCATTGGCATTTGCACAAAAAGGATTTAAAGTTTTAGGTATTGATACCGATGAGCATAGGGTGGATCGCATTAAAAGTCTGAAGAGTTATATTACGGATGTACCGAGCAGCCTGATTGCGCGTGTGATGGGCAAGAAAACCTTTGATGTTTCCACCGATTTCAATTTATTATCACAGGTTGACGTGGTCATTATCTGTGTGCCGACACCTCTTAAACGCAAATATACCCCGGACATTTCATATATTGTGAGCGCTGTCAGGAGTGTGGCCAAACACCTGCATAAGGAAATGCTCATAGTTTTGGAAAGTACTACCTATCCGGGCACGACGGAGGAGCTTATCAAGCCGGAACTTGAAAAAAGTGGTTTAACAGCAGGCAGGGATTTTTATGTCGCTTTTTCCCCTGAACGCATTGACCCCGGCAATAAGAATTTTGCGGTAACAGAGATTCCCAAAGTGGTCGGAGGGCTGACCAAGGTTTGCACGCAGCTGTCCGGGTTACTTTATAGCCAGATCATTAAACATGTGCACCAGGTGTCTACCTGCAAGGCCGCGGAAATGACTAAACTTTTAGAAAATTCTTTTCGCATCGTTAATATTGGATGGATCAACGAGATTGCGCAAATGTGCCATGCCCTCAACATTGATGTTTGGGAAGTCATCGATGCGGCCAAAACCAAGCCGTTTGGTTTCATGCCCTTTTATCCGGGGCTGGGGGTCGGCGGCCATTGCATCCCCGAAGACCCGTTGTATTTATATTGGAAAGCCAAGCATTACGATTTCAGCTGTAAATTTATCAAATTGGCGGCTGACACCAATGCCTGCATGCCTGATTATGCAGTCACACGAATAAAGGCAATGCTGGGTAAGCCCTTTAAAGACGCCCGGGTCCTGGTCCTGGGTGTGACTTATAAGAAAGATGTCAAGGACCTTAGAAAATCCCCTGCGATCAAGCTCCTTGAACTCTTAAAGGCAAGGACCCATGCTGATTATTATGATCCGTTAATCCCATACCTTAAGCTGGATGGATTAGACCTTAAAGCCATTGATTTAACGCCGGCAAAACTTAAAGGGTATGATGTGGTGGTGGTGGCCGTGGACCATTCGGCGGTCAATTATGGTTTAATATATAAAAATGCACGGCTGATTTTTGATACTCGGAATGTGTATAAAAATAAAACAGACAAGAAAGTGGTCAAATTATAAAAATTTATGAATATTAAGATCATGAGAAGCGTCCATTTGTACCTGGGCGTTTTTTTCGCACCCTTACTTGTATTTTTTCTTGTCAGCGGGGCATGGCAAACCTTTGATTTACATCATGCCAGTAAATCCGGTGGTTATGTGCCTCCGTCCATCATCAAGTCATTTTCACAGGTGCATAAGGACCAAAGATGGGTTGATGGTAATGTGGTCCCTAAGCCATCAATGCCTTTTAGGTGGTTGATTGTATTGATGTCCACCGGGTTATTGGCCACTACCCTATTAGGTATCATTATGGCCTTTAAGTATGCACGGGGGTGGATTGTTTGGGGTTGTTTGTTGATGGGGATTGTGGTCCCTTATTTTTTATTGGCAGCTCACCGGTAATCTCAAGAAAATAATTTCCCTGCCTTTTTTCTTGACAAAACAATATAATTTATTAAACTAAGTCATAAGTCGACTTAGTTATAAACATTTTAAAGCAGAGGCGTGCGATCTCGCATCCAGAGCCCTTTTCTAAACCAGAAACAGGGCTTTTTGTTTCTTCCTCAAGAACATGCAAGAAAGAATCGTCACCAGAAACGGGGAAAAGGTCACGGAAGTAAGGTCCGACGTGGGGAAGCTTCTCTATATTAAGACCAAGAGGGGCTATGAATTAAAATGCCCCCGCAGCAAGCAAATATGCCTGGTATCGTATGAGCAGATGCTTTCGGATTGTTCCAGTTGCTGGGGAGAAAATGAGAAAGATAAATTGCCCGAAAGAAAGAAATAAAGTATTAAATAAGGTAAATAGTAACGTATTAGAAAGAGGGAGAATAATATGGTTGTCCGTTTAATTGTTTATTTAGTTTTAGGTTTTTGTATTTGGCTGCCAGTTTTGTGTTTGGCCCAAAACCAGTCCCCCAATACCATTGTGATTAAGGACCATCAATTTGACCCGCCTCAATTGACAGTGCCTGCTGGTCAAAAAATACAGATAACGGTTGATAATCAGGACCCTGCCAAGGAAGAATTTGAAAGTTTTGACTTAGACCGTGAACAAGTCGTAGAAGGTAATAAAAAGATCATTGTTTTTATTGGTCCGCTAAAACCAGGGACATATAAGTATTGGGGAGATTTTCATCAAGATACCACTAAGGGCACCATTGTTGCCCGATAATATTGTAAGGAGATCTTTTGTGAAATTAAACATTACATTGACCATCACCGCATTTATTTTTACCATCGGTTTATGCCGTCCAGCGTTCGCCGAGAAGCGGGTATTTCAGCCTTATGCAGAACAAGGCGAATTAGAGTTGGAAAATACCGGAGTCTATGATTTTGACCCTCATAAGAATAAAAATGCGGTGCAAGAATACCATTATGCGGTTGGTTACGGGGTCAATAGTTTTTGGCATACGGAATTAGAGTTTGAAGCAGAAACAATTCCTACAGATGATTCTATCACAAAGTTTCAGGCCACTCATATGGAGTGGGAAAATATTTTTCAACTTGCCCCCAAGGGGGAATACTGGCTGGATCCAGGGGCCTACCTGTCCTACGAGGCGCCCTTGATCAATAAACAGGTAGGACAATTTGAAGGAAAAATATTGTTGGAAAAAGACTTTCAGAAAATTTCCAATACCCTTAATATTAGTTTTAATAAAGAGGTCGGCGGAGGGGCTGACCCGCACACCGATGCCGGGATGTCCTGGAGCACTAAATACCGGCTGTCCCGCTATTTTGAACCGGGTTTTGAATATTGGAATGATTTTAGTGCAATTGCTCACCAGATCGATTACAATCAGCAAAGCCATCAAGTGGGGCCCTGCTTTTACGGCCATTTAAACAGGCATATCAATTATGATATCGGATATTTATTCGGTATCTCCGAGACGGCACCCAGGGGAGAAATAAAATGGGTCATCGAGTACGAATTTTGATTATATGAAAAGATTTCAGGCAAAAGTAGGGCAGCTCGTTAAAACGTGGGGGCCTGCGTGGCTGGTCATGATCGCGGATGTTGACGCTGCCAGTGCCATCACAGCCGCTGACAGCGGGGCGCAATATGGTACAAAACTTGTCTGGTTTATCATGTTACTCGTCATTCCGTTGTACGTTATCCAGGAAGTGGCGGGCAGGGTGGGGGTCGTAACAGGTAAGGGATTAGGCGAACTTATCAAGGAGAATTACACCAGGCATATCGCGGTATTATGCGCGGTACCGATGGCCCTGGTGGATATAATCAGCTATATCGTCGAATATACCGGCATAGCCGTCGGCTTTCAGATGATGGGGGTATCTCCTTATATTTCTGTGCCGGTCGCGTTTTTAGCCCATGTGATGGTGGTATACAATAGAAAGTACGCAGAGGCTGAAAAACCATTGCTTTTCATGTCGTTGATTTTTGCCATCATATGGATCGTGGCCGCTTTTCTGACGGCAAGAAACGGGATTGAGGTCACGCCATTTTATTTCTCCACGTCCCCGGATTTTATTTTCATGCTCGCCGCGAACATCGGGGCCGTGATTATGCCTTTTATGTTGTTCTACCAAGTCTCTGCAACCGCGGAAAAAGGCACAGATAAAAGTAATGTCTGGGCCGTACGGTTTGAGACATTGATAGGTGCCCTATTTTCCGAGTTGATCATGGTGGCCATCGCGGTGTCAGCGATTGGAATAAATGCCAATTCTTTAGATTTTACTTCACCTAAAGTCCTTTCAAAGAGTCTTTCAACGGTAGCGGGGCATTGGGCGCCCTATGTTTTTGGTACAGGCCTTATAACGGCGTCTTTCATTGCCCTCATCGTTATTTCTCTTGGAAGCAGCTGGGGTGTGACAGAAGCCATGGGATGGGGAAGAAAGCATTGGTTTAAGGTATATCTTATCGAATCAATCCCGGCTGTATTAATACCGCTTTTTTCATTTAATCTCATCAAATTGGCCCTCAATTTGATGGTTTTACAGATAGTCGTACTGATAGCGCCCGCGATTATATTAGGTGTTATAGCATCGAATAAGAAATTGATGGGTGATTTATGTTTGAAGGGATTTAATAAATACGTTTATTGGTTTTTTATTGTTTTGATCTTCGCCACAGGCATTATTAGCATGTTGCCTTTTTTTGGTATAAAATTATAAAGAATCAATTTTTAAGCAGGCCTGGTAAAGCTCACGAGCAGTATTTCCGCATCCTGGGCCCTCTGGTTTTCAAAATAATGCAAGACAGAGGCATCAAAGCAAAACACATCACCTTTCCTGAACCCCCTGCGGTCTATCTTTAAATCATCCTGTTTTAAGACAAGGTCCACAACCCCTTTACAAATGTAAAAGAATTTGAAAGATTTGCTATCTGAAACAAATTCCTTTTCTTCAGATGTCTGTCCATGGCCTTTGATTTTGACCAATTGAGGTGTGAAGGGGAGATTATTGTACAAATTATAGAGAACAGAGGTCTCATTATAAGGGTAGAAGCCTTTGGAAGGACCGGTTTCCAGGGGTTCGCTGGTTGTCCCTTTGCGAAGGTCGGAAATTTTCATTTTTAGCACAAGTGCGATTTGATAAAGGGTTTTTTCTTCCGGCCTTTTGGTGTCATTGACCACATTATGGAGGCTGCTGTAGGAAATAGCATCTTCTTCCGCAATAGCGACAATGGCTCTGTGAAAGACGAGGAGGTTTTTGTAAGGGCTTTTTTTGATCAATGCCCTGATATTTTGACCTAAGCTTGGTTTATTTTCATTCATATGCTATTGTTTTATAATCAAAATAATAGAATGTCACCGTCGCAACTTTCAAATTAATATGCGTGATATTTTATAATTATCACCTATCATAGTAAAAACATTGACAAATCAACAATATTATGCAATACTACACTTGTTCCTCAATCAATCAATAATTTTACGAGGTAAATTATGAAAAAGCTACTGTTAATTATTTTTTTTATTTTCTTGTTTTTCCCCTTGGTTCACGCGGAAATCAAGGATTTTGTTTATGACGGGAAGGAAATATATGTGCATGTAAAAAAGGACCATGTGACAGCCGTGATATTTCCAGAACCCATCAATGGTGTCATCAGGGGATTCGGGGCTGATGCATATATTGTCCAAAGAAAGGACAAAGAGCCCGGCACGTTGGAGTTAATGCCAACAGATACGGAGACTGCAGAAATGACAGTCAGCGGCATATCCGGGGAAGAGTATGTATTGAGATTTATAGCTAAGGACAATTTTTATACAAAACTGACCATCCACCGGATGTCTTCTACCGCAGACAAGAGTGAAGATAAGCCAATTGTCCCTAAAATGAATATTATGCCTTGGACAGTCCTTGAAAAACAAAAAAAGATAATCAATAATCCGGTCCATGACGCGCAAGATCCAGTCTTGAACCTGCCGCCGGCATTAAATTTGAAAATTACACTTAAAGGCAATGATCTGCCCTTAAAAATTTATCTTTCTACTATCTCCCAGGTGACGGGATACAACGTCATCACGACGCCTGAAATCGATTCTCAAAAAACATCCATTAATCTTGAAAATATCGAGGTCTGGAGGGCGTTAAAGAGTCTTCTCTATAAATTCGGCTATGGCTTTAAAGTCTCTCAAGAGGACTTGATCATTACAGAAACAGAAACACGGATTTTCAACATTACCATACCTGCAGTGGACCAGTCTTTTTCAGATGAAACGTCCAATGAATCTTTTGCAGATAGCAATAACAATAGTATGAATTCAACAACAAACCAGCAAAACCAGAATATTAAGGTAGGCACAAAAATTTATTACAAGAATACCTCGCTAAAGCTTTCTTTATGGTCAGACCTGGAAAATAACGTCAAATCAATGATAACCCCACAGGTTGGCAGCTACTCGATGAACAAGGTGAGCGGCTCCATTATTGTGACGGATAAACCCGCGGTATTAGACAAGATTGGGGACCTGGTTTCAACCATCAATGAAAGCTTAAGCCGTCAACAGAGCTTTGAGATCCAAATCATCGAAGTGACCTTGTCCAGTGAGCATGAATCAGGTATCGATTGGTCAGCAATCGCCAAGAATTTAAGAGGGCTCAGTAACATCGCGGCCGCGACAAATTTCGCTTCCGCAGGTTTTCAAGGCGGCCAATTGTTTGCCTTGACAGCACAGGGTCCAGATGCAACCAGTGGTATAAATAAGAATGGGGTGTCTTCATTGCTTTTGGCCCTGGATTCCATGGGGGCTGTAAACGTGATCAGTAAACCATCAATCACCGTTTCCAACATGTTCCCCTGTGTCCTGCAGGAAGTGACCAGTATCCCGTATATTTCAGGGACAGGACAGACTATTGGTAATAATGTCACCCAAACCAATGTAACCACGTCTGAAGTTTCTGATGGATTGACCATGCGATTGGAAGCAAAAATTGAAGAGAAAAAGACGGTTTTAAATATTTCAGCTGCAGTAAACACGCTTGACGCCATGACTACTGTCCCGCTTGGCGGCGGACTGACCATTCAAGAACCTCAAGTATCAACCAAGAGCATAACAACCAATGTGGGTGTAGAGCCTGGTAAGGCCTTAATTTTGGGTGGCCTTATCAGTACCACTAAAAATAATACCATACAGGGTATACCCTATTTGGACAAAATCCCTTTTTTGGGTGACGTGCCGTTCGTGGGCAAACTTTTTCAAAGCCAGAGCAAGACGGCCATCAAGAAAAATCTGATGATTTTTGTCACGTCCACGATTGTGGATCCGGCGGGCAATCGCGTGCATTCGGACGACGATTTGCCGT
>CAYZLU010000021.1:0-14281 GCA_964479285.1 uncultured Planctomycetales bacterium
GATTTTGTGCTGGCTTTTAAAGGTAACGTTTTTGAAGCCCGGGATGATTATGAGACAAGACTTCAACAAATTTTCAATTCATCTCCAGAAATAAGAGAGCTATCAAAATTGCCGGGGTTGCATAGAGGTCTGTCCACTCAAAAATCATCTGAGCATGATATAGAGTCTTATTTAGGATCATTTCTAACCTTTCTCTTTAATATCGATGCGTTGAGTGAAAATAATATATTGATGATTAATGATCCTTGGGCTATAAGACTGCTTGAGACAAAGGAAGAATTTATAAAAAGAACTGCAAGTGTTTCTGGGCGTTCTGGCAATGAGGTTGATCAATCGATGATAAATAGAGGCGGTATTGATTTTACCCCTTCTACTATGAATTTGCAGACGAAATTTGGAAATGATAATGGGGGTGTTCAGATCCGTTTTGATTCTGCACAAATTGCTCAACTGCGGGACGCTCCTGGTTTTGAACCGGAGATCATCAGTATTCGGCCGTTGAGTGATTTAAAATATTTCTTGGATTACCGATAAATACATTTGGTTATGACAATCTGATTCTGTTGGTATTGACAATTCGATATTGGAATTGGATAATGACCTGCCAAAGTATATTTGTAAATTTAGGTTTGCCGCCATTGTCTTCTGTGGTAAACTATAGGCGTACATTATTATGTACGCTTGTGGTTTTCTAGAATAAAAGGCCAGAGATTTCAACGAGGGGGGAGGTCTTTATGACCACGGTTTCAGCTACTACTGCCAGAAGCAAATGGTTTAAAATGCTTAAAGATATTAAAAAAACCCACCGCGTCTATCACATTACTTCCAAAGATGGCGATGCCGTGTTGTTGTCAGGAGAAGATTATGAAAATTTGGTTGAAACGCTTGAGTTGCTTTCCATTCCTGGTATGGCAAAAAGCATTAACCAGGCCAATAAGGAGATCAAGGAAGGAAAAATTTATTCAATGAAAGAAGTTTTTGGTGTTTAGCCGTCAAGCGTATACGATCCAAATCACCCATCAGGCTAAAAAAGACATTCATAAACTGACTCCCCGCTTAAAGGAAAAAATCAAAGATGTTTTGCAAGAAGTCGTTGCTTTAAACCCTTATGAAGGTAAAAAATTGTTAGGGGATTTGCGAGGGAGCTATTCTTATCGTTTGAGTTATAATGACAGGATCATCTACCGCATTGATGAGAAAATGAAGATTGTCTATATTCAACGCGCAAGGACCCATTATGGAGATTGACAAGAATTTGGTCTTGCCCAAATCTGATTCCTGGAAAATGTTTAACAGCATTGCCGGGCGGTATGACTTCTTAAACCGTTTGCTTTCCCTGGGGCAGGATGTCCGTTGGCGCAAAGCTTTGAGGCAATTTTTGTCAGACCATGATGGACAGACCATTTTGGATTTAGCGACCGGCACCGCGGATGTTTTGATCGTATTGACCCAAGGCAATTCCAAGATACTTCGCGGTTTTGGGGTGGATCCTGCCATCAAAATGCTTGAGATCGGCCGCAATAAAATCAAGCTGCGGTGTTTGGATGACCGGCTGATCTTGCAGCAGGGTGATGCCCAAGCTTTACCCTTTCTTGATGAGTCCTTTGATTGCGTGACTATTTCTTTCGGTATCCGCAATATCCCGGATTTGCGCCTGGCCCTTTTGGAAATGTACAGGGTCACCAAAAAAGGCGGCCGGGTTTTGATTTTGGAATTTTCCAAGCCGGAAAATTCTTTGTTAAAGTGCGGGCATTGGTTTTATTTACAAACAGTTGTGCCATTAGTGGGGTTTTTATTCTCTGGTAATTTTAAGGCATACACTTATTTAAACCAAACTATACAGACCTTTCCCTTTGGCGACCGTTTTTGCAAGATTTTAAAGCAGATGGGATTTATCAATATTGAACCCCATCCTCTTATGGGAGGGGCTGCCACCATTTATGTCGCCCACAAATAATATCCTGGACATTAAAGAAGCGCAAGACCAGATGTCCTCGTTTATAGCCGCCTACAAACCATCCAAATCCATTGAACGTATTGAAATTAAAATCCGTCCGGTGGACATGCTTTCCTGGCTTTCTGTTCAAAAGGATGAAATTAAGATTTACGGGGCCAACCAAAATGACACCGTGAGTATTGCCGGTATAGGGCAGTCCATAGGTGTGACAGGAAAGAGGATAGGCTCATTCAGGAAAGTTTTTAACCAACTGCGTTCTCGTTTGTCACCAAAATACCCTTATTTGCAATGGTACGGGGGTTTTTGTTTTGATGAACACCATCAGGACGAAGATTGGAAGGAATTTGGGGCGTATCGATTTGTGCTGCCGCGTTTTGAATTGGCGTCCCAGGATGGCAAAATGATTTTTTGTTGTAATCTGGTGGGGCGAGAAAATATTGCTGATATTCTTAAACAATTAAACCGGATTCTTGTTTCAGGGCCCCATGTATGTCAAGGCGCTCCATGCGATGGTACAATGAAACGTACTGATAAACCTGACCAAAAACTTTGGGAGAAAGATGTTGAACATATTTTGGCAGATACGTCGGTTAAAAAGGTCGTGCTGGCGCGTAAAACTTCACTCTTTTTTAAAGAGACACCTGATCCTTGGGTCATGCTTCGGCAATTAAAAGCCGTTACGCCCAACAGCTATCATTTTGCCTTTCAATTTAAAAAAACAGTCTTTTTGGGTGCATCGCCTGAGCGTCTCTTTCGTCGTTATCAACGTTTTATTGAATCTGAGGCCTTGGCAGGTACAATGCCTAAATCCACAGACCTTAAAATGTTACACAATTCTGATAAGAACAAGCATGAGCATGCGTTTGTCGTCGATGCCATTGATGCTGCTTTTGAGAGGATTTGCAAGAGCTTTAAAAGGGACAAGCACCCTGGCGTTTTGACCTTGGCCAATGGGCATCATTTGATCACTAAATTCCAGGGCCAATTAAAAGACGATATAAGTGATGAAGATATCTTACAATTGCTTCATCCGACTCCGGCATTAGGAGGCACTCCAAGAAAAAAAGCCATGGAACTTATCCGGAAGCTGGAGGGTTTTTCCAGGGGCTGGTATGGGGCACCCATAGGCTATGTTGGTCTGGATTGGGCGGAGTTTGTGGTGGGTATCCGTTCAGGCTTGACTTGCGGCAAGAAATTGTCTGTTTTTGCCGGGGCAGGGATTGTACGGGGTTCTGACCCATCCAGCGAATGGGATGAAGTCGAAAATAAAATCAGTAATTTTATAAAGATCATCCAGTGAATTTTGTCAATATCAACCACTGTTGGGGAAGCTTGATCATCGAAGAGCTTACAAGGCTTGGGGTGGATTATTTTTGCGTGGCCCCTGGCTCACGAAGTTCACCATTGGTCATTGCCCTGGCCCAAAATAAAAAGGCTAAAAGTTTTGTGCATTTTGATGAGCGCGGTTTGGCTTTTCATGCGATGGGATATGTGGCCGCGGCAAAAAAACCAGCGGTATTAATTTGTACCTCGGGAACAGCCGCGGCCAATTTCTTTCCGGCTGTGATTGAAGCTTCCAAGAAAAAGATACCTTTAATTGTTATGACCGCTGACCGCCCTCCGGAATTAAGGCAAACAGGGGCGGTACAGGCCATTGACCAGGTCGGCCTGTTTGGAAAATATGTGCAGTGGGCCACAGACATGCCATGCCCGGACACCAAAATCAATCCTGAATTTGTCCTGACGACCATTGACCAGGCCTGGTATCAAGCCGTACGTCATCATGGGGTCGTTCATATCAATTGCATGTTCCGTCAACCATTGACCTTGGTCCAAACCTCAGAAGACCTTAAAACGTATATTAAGCCTCTAAACCGCTGGTCACGGTCCCAAGGGCCGTATACGGATTATGTTACAGGTTTTGAATCTGTCGCTCTGCCTGTTCCCAAGAAAATAGCCGTACGCCTTGATGCTATTAAGAATGGTTTGATTGTTGTTGGAAAACTGGCAAGTGTTGATGAAGGAGATTTGGTATTGCATTTGGCCAAAAAATTGGGCTGGCCCATTTTTGCGGATGTTTCATCTGGTTTGCGTCTGGGGCAAAGCCACCCTAATCTTGTCCATTATTTTGATCAAATGCTTCTATCTGAAAAGCTCCTAAATCAATTGTCTTTCGATGGCGTTCTCCATTTAGGCGGGCGCATGACTTCGCAGCGTTATTATGATTTTATTCAGAAGCAAGACCCTCCTGAATATATCATGGTACTTAATCATGCGTTACGTAATGACCCTAATCATCAGGTCAGCTTGCGGATTGAGGCAAGTGTCGGTAATTTTATTCAGACGGTCTTGGGACTGCTCAAGCTATGCAAGAATTCCACGGCGCTTAAGGTCTTGGCCAAGGCGGACAAAATTGTGGATAAAGAAATAGAAAGCTTTTTTGCTAAGGATGAGCGTGCCAGTGAACCCCGGGTTGCCCGTTTGGTCTCTCAACTGGTCCCTGAGGGCCATGGATTATTCTTGGGTAATAGCATGCCCATCCGTGATATGGCTAATTTTGCGGACTTTAAGGGAAACGTTGTTTCAGTCAATGGCAATCGCGGGGCCAGTGGTATTGATGGGTTGATTGCCTCAGCGGCAGGGTATGCCAGAGGGTCAGAGAGGCCGGTAACTCTTATGATCGGTGACCTGGCGGCATTGCATGATTTGAATTCTTTGAGCATGCTGCGCGATTTGCCGGTGCCGTTGATCATTGTTCTTCTTAATAACGGAGGGGGAGGGATATTCTCTTTTTTACCCATTGCTGAGTTTAAGGAAGGTTTTGAGAGATTTTGGGGCATGCCGCATTCTTATACACTGGCTTCTGCGGCATCGATGTTCGAACTTAATTACAGCCAGCCTATGGATGCCAAGCATTTTAAAAAAGCGTACACCCGGGCGCTTGAATCACAAACGTCGACCATCATTGAAGTCATTACCAATCGTGAAGAAAACCTAAAAACACATCGTTTATTACAAGAAACCATTCAAATTAACTTAGGCCGTTTCTAAGTGACATCTAGAAAAATAAAGATTTACGACAGAAGTCCCTATGATGAATTTTGTTGAACTTGATTTTAATGAAGAGTTTGTTGCTGCTTTTGAGGCCTTAGATAACACAGGCCAGCACATGTTTATTACCGGCAAAGCTGGCACAGGTAAATCGACTTTATTGCAGTATTTTCGACAAAAAACAACCAAAAGCCTTGCGGTCCTTGCCCCCACTGGGGTTGCAGCCATTAATATCAAGGGCCAGACCATCCATTCATTTTTTGGTTTTAAGCCGGACGTGACCCCTGAAAGCGTTGGGGACATACCGGTGCGTAAGCGGCGGCGAAAAATGTTTCAAGAACTCGATGCTGTTATTATTGACGAGGTGTCAATGGTACGGGCGGACCTTATGGATTGTATTGATATTTTCTTGCGTCTTTACGGGCCGCAGTATAACAAGCCTTTTGGCGGAATACAGATGGTCTTTTTTGGGGACCTTTTTCAATTGCCGCCGGTGGTGGGGCGCGGGGAAGAAGACATTTTTAAGACCCATTATCCTACGCCTTATTTTTTTTCAGCCAAGGTCTTTGAAATGTTGGATTTTAAGACCATGCAATTAAAGAAAATTTACCGCCAAAAGGACGAACATTTTATCCGTCTGCTTAATGCTGTCAGGGATGATAGCGTGGAGCACCATCATTGGGAGGCCCTTAACCGCCGTTTTAAACCGGACCATCAATTTTCATCGGAAGATTTTTATATTGTGCTCACCACCACCAATGTTCTGGCCGAAAAGGTCAACAATCAGCGTTTAAAGAATTTATCCGGTCATGCTAAAATTTATCAGGGCGCAGTGTCCGGTGAATTTGAGCGTAAGTCTCTGCCGACCCCGGAAACCCTTGAACTCAAATCTGGTGCGCAGGTGATGATGTTGAACAATGATCCGGATAAGCGCTGGGTCAATGGATCTTTGGGGAAAATTATAGCCATCGTTAACAATCCAGAGGGTGAAGATACCATCATTGTTGAGTTGGAAAATGGGGCACAGGTTGATGTCAAAAAACATACCTGGGAAATCTCTCAATATTATTTTGATGAAGTGAACAATTCATTAGGTTCAAAGGTCATAGGATATTTTACTCAATATCCTTTAAAGTTGGCCTGGGCCGTGACTATTCATAAATCGCAAGGACAGACTTTTGACCGCGTGATCATTGATGTCGGTTGGGGCACCTTTTCACACGGGCAGATGTATGTGGCCTTAAGCCGGTGCACAACTTTGGAAGGGATTGTCCTCAAACAACCTTTGACTCAGCGGCATATTTTGATGGATGATCGGGTCTTACGGTTTATGAAAAAATTTATATTTCTTTTGTTACTGCCATTCTTTTCAGTTTATGGATCGGCGCAAACACCAAATATGGACCGTACCCAGGCCATTGCCCAGGATTTAAGCAAAATCGAAGACAAGCAGATCAATCCCAATTCCTGGGAAGAGCATCATAGTGACCAGCCTTATGTCGGCCTTTTGGCTGAAACAGATACAATTGTCCATGATGACTGGTCTTTTGATGAAGATTACCATGCCCGTGTCAAAATCCAGAAGGAGACCGCCAAAAACCTTGGGCAATGGCCAATTTATTATAATAAATCCCGTGAAGAAATAACGAATATCAAAGCTTATATAGAGACCCCTGATGGTAAGAAACTTGAGGCCACGGAGATCAAAGATTTGCCAGCCTATGATCAATCGCCGTTGTACTCGGATATGCGCCTTAAAGTCATCACCATACCGCAAATAAACATCGGTACGATCATAGACGTAAGGGTGAAAACAAAAGTTTTTAGAGAAAAAATTAAGAATCAGTTTTGGGATGAAGTGACCTATCCTTCCATACCTACAAAATACGCGCGTGATTCCTATGTTTTTCCTGAAAATAAACCTATCAAATTTCATGCTTATAATAATGATAAACAGCCCCTGATCGAAAAGGTTAACGGACAGATAAAATATTCTTTCATTTTTGAAAACACTTCTTATAGTGAAAGTGAAGATTTTATGCCCCCCCCTGATGAGACCATAGGAGTGATATCATTATCATCCTTAAGTGATTGGAAACAGGTCGCGGACTGGTGGCGTGATTCGGTCAATATGAACACGATAGAAGACCCTGCTATGGACGCCAAAGTATTGGATTTAATAAACGGTAAAACAAATCCTAAAGATAAAATACGCAGCATTTTAGAATATATCCAGGACAGTTTTCGTTATGTGTCCATGAGTCTTGGGGACCATACGGTTGATCTGCAAAGGACCAGTGAGGTCTTCAAGAATCATTATGGAGACTGTAAGGATTTAACCGTCTTGGCGAAGCAAATGCTGAAAAAAGCCGGCATTGATGCTAATATTTGTTTGTTTAGCGGTGAATTTAATGGGGACCCCCAACACCGGCTGCCTGACCTCGCCGCTTTTGATCGCGTAATATTAGAGGTCAAGGTTGATCATCAAGAATTCTTTGTGGACCCTGAGGCCAAAGGGTTTGATCTAGGTGAGTTGCCCTCAAGCTATGACAATGCCCATGTGCTTGTCATCGACCCTGATTCTTACCGATTTAAGGATATCCCGGTTGCTGACGAATCTTTCCATTCTATTGTGTCTACCAGTGATATTACGTTGAGTGGCGATGGTTCGGCCAGTTTTGAAGTCCACGTGAAAATGCCGGTCGAAGCATCATAAGATTTTAGAAAAAGCTGGGACCCCTCCAGTGACAGCAGTAAACAGAAATTTTTTGATAATTTGCAAGCCACTTTTGCCCAAGGTGGAAAGATAACAGACCGCGATGTTAAGGGGCTGGAAAACCGTTACGGGCCGCTTGAATTTAATTTTAAATATACGGCATCAAAAGTCTACCAGGTGGCCAATGACATGGTCCTTTTGAGGGAAGAACAGCAAGGCAATGTCCCGGATTTTTCAGAAGATAAACGCCATTATCCTATTTTTGTCCCTACTAATTCCGTCATCATCAACCGTAATACCTACCATATTCCCGAGAGCTTAAAAATAAACTTTGTGCCGCCAAATTATAATATAGAGTCGGATTTCATGCGGGTCTCAACCAGTTATGCCAAAGGCGATGGTACGGTCAAGGTGGAAAGCATATATCATCTCAAGCGTGCTGTAATACCTGCGCAAGGTTTTGAGGATGTGAAGAAATTCCGTGACAAATTGGACAAAAAGAATGAGCTGTATATTGTTTTAAAGAAAAAATCGAATACAGCTCAAGAAACAGAAATTTGGATTAAAAACCAATGATGAAAACAAGGGGTATATGAAAAGTCTCTGGGATGATAAAGATGTTAAAAATTTAGGTCAAGATCTGCTCGCTTTGCGTGTTTATACCTCACGTTTACTAGGGAGGGACACAAGTTTAGTCATGCACGGAGGGGGTAATACTTCGGTAAAGTCCACGGTCTGTAATTTTTTTGGCGATGAAGAGCAGGTCCTTTATATCAAAGGCAGCGGATGGGATTTGGCAACTATTGAAGCTGCGGGTTTTTCACCGGTCAAAATGCACGCGTTATTGCGCATGGCAGGCATGAAACATTTATCTGACGCTGATATGGTGTATCAGCAAAGGGCCGCGATGCTCAATCCCAATGCGCCCAATCCTTCGGTAGAAGCTATCCTTCATGCTTTGGTCCCTTATACCTATGTAGACCATTCCCATGCTGATGCTTTGGTGGCTATCACTAATACACCTGATGGCCGCAGACGTATTGAAGAGGTCTATGGCAAGCGGGTACTGATTATTCCTTATGTGATGCCAGGATTTATCCTCGCACGCAAGGTTTACGAATCGACCCGTGGGATGGATTGGTCTCAATATGATGGTATGGTGTTGCTTAACCACGGTCTTTTTACCTTTGCCAACACAGCCCAAAAGAGTTACGAAAACCACATTCGACTGGTGACAAAAGCTGAACAATATATTAACAAACAAAATCGGACATCATCTCCGAATATTTTTCGTCCTCATGGCCCTCATACAACCAACCTGATATCTTTAGCACTCCTGCGCCAGGCTGTCAGCCGTCAGCAGGGTGGGGCTGTCGTGGCGCTATTGAAAGATGATCACCATAGACTTGCCTTCAGTCAATTACCAAAGATCAAGACTTTGGCCACCCGGGGAACATTGACCCCTGACCATGTGATTCGCACCAAGCCCAAGCCCGTGGTCATTGGTAAGCATATCGAACAGGATGTTAATGCTTTTGCCAAGTCCTATAAAAGTTATTTTGACCGTCATACCGATGGTAAATTAAAATGCCTGGATTTGGCCCCCCGCTGGGCTGTATGGCCCAATCATGGGGTGGTGTCCTTTGGGCGTTCTTTGGGTGAGGCCAAAATTGTTGGTGACATTGTTGATCATACCATGCAGGCCATCCAAAGGGCAGAAGCGATGGGTGGATGGAAGGTCTTAAAGGAGAAAGATCTATTTGAGGTTGAATATTGGGAATTAGAACAATCTAAATTGGCCAAAAATCCAAGACCTTTGATGTTACAGGGCAAAATAGCCTTGGTCACTGGCGCTGCTTCAGGCATAGGTAAAGCTTGTGTGGAACGCCTGTTGGCCAATGGCGCCCACGTAGTTGGTTTAGATATAAAAGACAGCGTTATCGGAAGATCTGGTGTTAAAAGTCCCAATGGAGATGTCTTTCTGGGTATCCAGTGTGACATAACCAAAGAACCCGATATCAAAAATGCCATCCAATCCACTGTTCGCCACTTTGGCGGTCTGGATATTATAGTCAGTAATGCAGGTATTTTTCCACCGAGCGCTGATATTCAATCCATGGATCCAACCGTTTGGGAAAAGAGCCTGCAATTGAACTTAACCAGTCATCAGCGATTAATGAAAGAAGCCATTCCTTATTTGGGCCATGGCATAGATCCAACGATCATCATTATCGCGTCCAAAAATGTCCCGGCCCCAGGCCCGGGTGCGGGGGCGTATTCTGTTGCCAAGGCAGGTCTTACTCAATTGGGCAGGGTAGCGGCCTTGGAATTGGGGGCCAAGGGCATCCGTGTCAACATGGTCCATCCTAATCAGGTTTTTGATACGGCCATTTGGACCAAGGAAGTCCTTGAGAAACGCGCCCGTCATTATAATATGACCGTTGAGCAATATAAGACCAACAATATCCTGCGAACAGAAATCACATCCAGAGACGTGGCTGATTTAGTCTGTACCATGGCTGGCCCCGCATTCAACAAAACCACCGGCGCCCAAATTCCCATCGATGGTGGCAATGAGAGGGTCATCTAAATTTTGTTGATTCTCCAGAATGGATCGTCGGAAAACCAGGATCGATGAACAAAGTGGTTTACAATTGAATATTAATGCGTATAATTAAAATTTTCAAAATAGGACAAGATTGTTACCTATGGAGAGGTGGGTCGAAATAGTGGAAAAAGCAACGACACAACACCTCTCCGTAGTTCTAGATGTATTTGAATAGTTGTTTGATATTTGATAGAAATATTTTGGTAAGGAGAGGTGGCAGAGTGGTTGAATGCAATTGCCTGCTAAGCAATTGACCTGGGTAACTGGGTCCTCGGGTTCGAATCCCGACCTCTCCGCCAGTTCTTTGTTGTGCCCGCAAAGGCGTTTATTGTCATCGAGAAAAAACCCATGAATCACGCCATTTTATTGATATCCTGCCGGGACCAAAAAGGGATCACTGCTGCGGTCACCAATTTTGTATTTCAACATCAAGGGAATATTATCCATGCTGACCAGCACATTGATGAGCAGAGCAATACTTTTTTTATGCGGATTGAATGGTCGCTGGACGGTTTTAAGCTGGAACGCGAAAATATCCATTCAGCCTTTAGTGTTGTCGCCAAGTCCTTTGATATGGCCTGGAAACTTTCGTTTTCAGACCAAAAATCCCGGGTCGCTATTTTTGTCAGCAAGCACCTGCATTGCCTGTATGATCTTTTGTATCGCCATAAGACAGGCCAGCTTTTTTGCGACATAGCACTTATAGTGAGCAATCATCCTGATGCGCGTGGAGTTTCTGAAGACCATGGCATCAAGTTTGCCGAGTACATCGTTGAACGTCATAACAAGACCGAGCAGGAGCAAAAGCAGATGGAGCTCCTCAAAGCAGAAAAGATCGATCTTATCATCCTCGCCCGATACCATCAAATTTTGACGAAGCAATTCGTCGAACGTTTTCCGTCCCAGATCATTAATATCCATCATTCATTCTTGCCGGCATTTGCCGGGAGTAATCCCTATTTACAGGCTTACCAAAAAGGTGTCAAAGTCATAGGGGCCACCAGCCATTTTGTGACTGAAATTTTAGATGAAGGGCCTATCATCGCGCAGGACACGGTGAGCGTCAATCACCGTGATGCCCTGAGGGACTTGAAGATCAAAGGGGAAGACTTGGAGAAGGTCGTTTTAAGCCGTGCTGTGCGTTGGCAACTGGAGAAAAAAATCCTCTGTTACGGCAATAAAACAGTTGTTTTTGATTAGTCGGTGTTAATTCAAAATAGAGTTCCTGTACTTAAAATATTCCTGTTGGATCCTGTTTGAAGCGATGGCATAACTTTTAGAAGGGTCGCTTATTTGTTTGCCCATGATCAATCCTAACAGCGATCCTTCTTCATTTAAAATCGGGCCCCCACTGTCCCCGGGTTTAAGTGTTATGTCCATTTCCAGGAGCTCCGCATCACTCGAAAATTTCCCTGTGAATATTTTTATGATTTGACCACCCATGACACGTTGGGGGTTTAAACCCGCGTTGGCAATGGCTGTCACTTTGCTGCCTGTCTGGATTTCAGATGGGTCTGCCAAAGAGATGGCCCTGAGCGGGAATGGAGCATTTATTTTAATCAAGCATAAATCAGCCTGACTGTTGCGTAGAACATTGGCTTCAAAAGTTTTTCCACCGGATAAAACCACAAAAATATGCTGGGCATTACCGATTATGTGCCTATTGGTAGCAATAACGCCCTCAGAATCAAGGATAATGCCCTGTCCATTACGGACTTCAGAAGCTATCCCGATTTTACCGTTTTCTGAATGCAAGGTTGGTGCATCAACAGCCTTGATGTCCACTAAGGTTGATTCCATATTTTGTTTTGGGCCATTGTCCGAAGGTTTTGTTTGAGACACCAGGACCTCAGGATCTGGGAAAGAGCTTGTATCGAAAGGGGCTGCCACAGCGGATACATTACCCAAGGCCCAAGATGTGCCTAGAGCTATATAAAGGACAGTCCTTTTTAGATTTAAATTTGCCATATACACCACCTCTAGGAAGTATATATGGTAAATTCATCAAAAATGACCGATTGGGGAAAGGAGAGGGAAGCGGTTTCTTAGAATGACATAAATGATTTAATTAGAATATGTTAAACAATATTTTGGAATCAAAAAAGTAAAGAAATAGCCCCTAAAGACTTGACAGTCACGCCAAAGAGAGGTCAGATCAGGAGAGGTCCTTTATTCGCCAAGCAGCGATTTTATGCTAGACAGTAATGTATTTGGTTCAAAGGGTTTCGAGAGGGCTGGATAGAATTGGCCATCGACATTGACTTGGTCAAGGTCAGTTTTATTGGGCAAATATGAATTCATGGCGGTAAAAAATAGAACAGGTATGTGTTTCGTGATCTCGGATGATTTTAAGATTTTGACAGCTTCTCCTCCATGCATCTGAGGCATCATGACGTCCATAATGATCAAGTCAGGCTTTTCCTGGAGGGCTTTTGTAATTCCGTTTTCTCCATCGTTGGCAAAAATGACCTCATAATTATTTCTTTTTAACCTGTTCTGGATTAGATCAATGATGTCTGCATCATCATCGACTATTAGTATTTTTTTCATCAGTTTTTCCTTTCAGTTAGATGAAGCCTGGAACTTGGGCAGGGTAAAGGTAAATTTGGTGCCAATTCCTTCTTTGCTTTCTACAAAGATCTGTCCATCATGCAGTTCAATGATCTGTTTGGAAATATATAGCCCTAGCCCTGTTCCTTTATCCTGGTGGCCTGCCCATTTGCCGATCTGATGGAATTTTGAGAATAAATGGGGCATTTCTTTTGGGGCGATCCCAATTCCCTGGTCTTTGACACTGCATTCAATAGATTCTCCATTTTCCCGCACGGATATTTCGATGCATCCTTTGGGGGTGAATTTATACGCATTGCCTAATAAATTTATCAAAACCTGGGTGATTTTATCTTTATCAGCCAGGGCCTGTACCGGATGTGGAGGCAGGTCAGATTTGATTCCCAGGCCTTTGCTTTCCATTTTTTGTGAAAAATCAGAGATGACTTCTTTGATGATTTCCCCAATATCTACGTTCTTTTTTAGAATTTCTAATTTGCCTTTTTCAATTTTAGAAATATCCAGCATATTATCGATGAGGTTTTTTAACCTGTTGATATTTCTAAGAGACATATCAAAATATTTCTGTTGCGCCTCGTTGACTTCTCCAAACATCCCTTCAGATATCTGGCGGATACTTTCCTGGATGATTGTCAATGGCAAACGGAACTCATGTGAGACAGTATAGATAAAGTCATCTTTTAACTGGTCTAGTGCCTTAAGTTCTTCATTTTTGATTTTTAATTCGTTGATATTGGCTTCCAGTTGTTTTGTCACAGCGGAAAAAGTGCGGCTTAAAACGACCAGTTCATTTTGTCCCTGGTTAAGTTCTTTGATAGTCTCCGGGCTTAGAAAAGGTTCAATCGCATTACGATTTTCTTTAGCAATACTGATGGCTTTGATCAATAATGAACGGATAGAAAGGTATCCAATCAAAACACCTATCGCCATGAGCATCATGGCGATGATCCCGATATTACTGCTTTTAAAATGGGCATAATAAAGAAGGACCATCGGAATAATAGATGATATAAGAAAAAGGATCGCAAATTTACGCAGAATGGAAACTTCGTCAAGAGAGGCCACGATAAATAGTTTCTTGTCTTTTATGCCCATAATGTCATAATTTATCAAGAATACGCCATATAGGAAAGCAATATTCTTGTTTTGTCTGGCCTAAGGCAATGGTAAAATAGATGAAACAATTCCAAGGAGGACAATTATGCCGCAGATCAAAGCTTATGGTGTTTTAAATGCCGATAAACCTTTAGGTCCTTTACAGATTAATCGTCGAGATGTTGGTAGCGATGATGTGGCCATTGACATCGCTTATTGTGGTGTCTGCCATTCTGATATTCACCAGGTGCGTAATGAATGGGGAAATTCCCTTTATCCTATG
>CAYZLU010000022.1:0-14208 GCA_964479285.1 uncultured Planctomycetales bacterium
AGGGAGTATGCTTAATAGGATTGATCAAAGGGTGGGAAAATTAAGGCTTCCAGTGGTTGAACAGGAAGGTTCTTCGGGGGGTGTTGGAACAGATCAAGAGCCTGTATTGTTGGATAAGAAAGCAGAGGAAGTGCAAGACCCTGTCAAATTATTAACAGAATTGCCTGCAGATATAAAAAATCTTAAAGATTTTGGAAATTTTTTACGGGAGAGACGGGTAAATGTATTAAAGAAAACACAAGAAGAATTAGGGGAGTCAGCTTTATTAGATGGAACTACGGTTTCTAGATATGAAAATGGCAGGATTAGAGAGCCGAAGCAGGGCATATTAGGAAATCTTTCTATTGTGTATGAGATAGATATGCATGTTTTTTATAGGGGATTTTATCATGCACTTAATGGGTCAGAAAATGAACTATCCCCTTCCATTGCAGAACCTCAATGGACAACAGCGCAACTCCTAAGTTTCAGGAGGGAACTTGCGTTCATGGATCAAATTCCCGTTAATGTCAAGGAGCCCTCGGATTTAGGTAGATTATTGGGCCAACGCAGGAGAGACTTAAAGGTTACAATAGGGCAAATGGCCAACGTAATAGGGATATCCCCATTCTTGCTTGCGCAATATGAAGAAGGGGAATTTTATAAGGGTGAAAATGTATATGAGAATGGAGAGTTGAAGACACCTAAAGAATTATTATTGACTGACAAAGAAATTTCTGCCATCGCCCAGTTTTTAAAAATCGATATAAATAATTTGTCTATCGCGTTAAAAATTTTAAAATTTCCAGTAATAACTGTTGAAGCAGGAGAAATTATCGATGCTAGGGGGTTGGGGGCTATATTTTCTAAACAACGGACTAACATGCGTATAACGCATGCGGAAATATCCAGTGTATTAAAAGTTGCTGAGGGTGTATCCTCTAAGTATGAGCATGGAAATCTGCCATTGCTGGATGGAGTGGATGGGAGAGGGGAGAAGATCAAATTATTGGCATATATTTATAGGATGGATGAAGAAAAGTTATATGGAATTATCCGGTTTGCTTTAAGAAAAGTAACCATGGATATCCGAAGAGGAGTGGTGGGTGAAATAAGAAACGATGATCATTTAGAAGATATTTTAAGAAGGAAATTACAAGGGTTGGACATTAAAGAAGATGGGCTATTGGATTTAATATACACGCTCGAAGAGACGGTAGGAAAAATCGTCGATGACCAGGGTTTTTATAATCAACTTATCGAAAAATTTCAATATTATACAGAATTGAAGAATGGGGACCAGAGCCATGTTCAAAAGATTCTTAAGGAATATCTTCAAAATAGGACAGGGATCAAATTAACAGATGCGGTGGGTTTAAAGACACTCCAGACTTTTCGAGAAGACGCGAGAACGAGAATGGCGTTGAAGGGTTTAGATAATGATCCAGAATTTTTAGGCAAATATAGGGCCCTTGGCAGTGACGCGGCTATGCATGTGAGCAGGACCCCTGGCGGTATCGATTTAAACGAGAACATGCTTGATATGCAGACCAGAGGCGCAGCTGCTCCTGTTTTTAATGTCGACAGGGCCATGCTTCAAAATGCTCATATTGAGGGGTTTAGGCCGGTCATCGTCCGGTTCACCAATATCACCAATCTTTATCTTTTTTTGGGTGCCAACCCGAATTAAAGAGACTCAAATCAAAAAGAGACGCTATAAAAACTTGACATATTTATGTCTTGTTATATACTTTAAGCATGAGAACAACGGTGCGTCTAAACGATAATATTTTACGGACTGCAAAGAAAGTTGCGCTTGAACGCCATACAACCTTGACTGCTTTGATTGATGCTGGATTAAGATATGTCTTAAACCTTTCTTTGGAAAAAACACATCCCGCGAAAACCATAAAATTAAAAACAGCCAAAGGTGCCGGACTCAAGGTTGGTGTCAATCTTGATAATAACGCTGGTCTTTTGGCCAAAATGGAACAATGATCCTTCTGGACGTCAATGTTTTGATTTATGCCCACCGGCAAGATACTCAGCTTCATGAGAAATACCGCAGATGGCTGGAGGGGGTCGTTAATGGTAACAAGTTATTTGGCGTCAGTGATATTGTATTAAGTGCTGTTATCCGCATCACCACACACCCACAAATTTTTAAGAATCCCAGCTCGCCAAAAGAAGTTTTGGTATTTGTCGAACAAATTCGTGCTTGTTCTCAGTGTATGATCGTAAACCCAGGGCAGAAACATTGGGATATATTTGTGTCATTAATACAATCCTTTAAATTAACAGGTAACGCTATTCCAGATGCTTTTTTAGCCGCGTTGGCGATAGAATGGGATTATGAGCTTATAACAACTGACCATGGTTTTTCACGTTTTCCAGCTTTGAAGTGGCGCCCCCCATTGTCCAGTTAAGATTATCAGGTCCAATTTAATCAACAATGCAATCAGCCGGCAATGTTTTGGCCATTAAATCAGCGGTGGAGGGGTTTTCTTTGAGGTGGGAGATGATCGCTTCCATGCCGATGCGGCGATGAAAATAGCCGGCACTTTCATTGGGTTGGGCGTGTGCCTTCCAATTTTTAAGCAAAATATCAATGACCTGGGCAACCCGTTCGCGGGGGATGGATTTAAGGTAAATGCTGTTCCCGTCAGCTGAAACCATAGGCAGGCCCTGATGACGGGCGTCTTCGCATCCCATTAATTTCAATTGATAACGGTTAAAACCTGAACCAATCAACCCAAAAGTCTTGGTGGCAGGCCTGAAGCATTGGCGTTCACAGCCGGTTATCCCGATAGATTCTTTTATATCTCCCCAGCCCATGGTTTCCAGCTGATCAACCAATTCCGGTTCAAATTTTTCTGAATCCGTATAGGTCAACCGGCAGGTGTTTCGGCCCACACAGGCTCCGGAAAGCAGGCGTAAGTTGGAATATGGCTTGTTATTGCGTTCGCCGAATCTAAATTTTTTAAGATCAGCTTCGAAAGCTGATTTCATATTCTCGGGCAAATTGATAAATAATGCGTCCTGGTTAGGTGTGATCATAAACTCAACAGGGTAGGTATTCATCAGATGCTTGAATAAGCTTTTCAATTTACCGTTAGGGGAGTTATCAATGACGCGGCCATTTTCAATGTACATGCCATAGGCCCATAAACCGTTACTGGGTTGTTTGGTCCAGCTATGGTGCATATGACGCGCTCCTGGATCTAAATTCGGGTCCGGTAATTCTAATTTAATGCCAAGGATTTTTTCAACTTGCTCGCGGTACCAGGCAATGCCCATTTTTTTGACCACAAATTTGACCCGTGCCCAGATGCGGTTTTCACGGTCGCCCCAGTGTTGGTGCACTTTGACAACTGCATCCAAGGTCTTTAATAGATCAGCTTCTTCCACTTGGGCCAGCGCTTGGGACAAACATGCCATGGAAGGCTTGCCGTTGCGTTCGCCTTGCCCGCCACCGACGTAAATCTGGAATTTCACCACCTTGTTATTCTTGACAACAGGGACCACGCACACGTCATCGCTCAATACTTCCGCGCAATTATCAGGGACCAAATTTCCCTGGGCATCTTTATGGACGGTGGCAAAGCCGATTTTGAATTTACGGTTAAGTAAGTTCTTGCCGTAGGCAAATGATTCGCCGGGCTTGCGGACACGATCAGGGTCGATTTGCCAGACGGAAATAAAAGGCTCCATCGGCATCTGGAAATAAGCGCCGCTTTTTCGTGCCAGGGCGTTGGTGTTGATGACATCCGAAAAATGGTCCAGCGGGCAGCCCATGACATTCCGGGTATTGTCACCGCAGCCATTGAGTGTGTTTAGCCCTGATTCTGCCAAGGCCTTGACAATGACCGGGACATTTTGCTTTTTGACCCAATGAAATTGGATATTTTGGCGGTTGGTCAGCCGGATGGAGGGATGGCCGTCCGGATCCTTGGTGTATTTTTCGGTCAATTCATCGACCAAGTTATATTGCTCGCGGGTCAAAGGGCCGCCGCCTGGTATGCTGATGCGCAGCATATAAATCCATTCTTTATTGCCGGCGGTTACTTAATCACGTTTGAATTCCAGATAAATGACGTGGGACTTGGCCAATGCCTCGGTTTCCCAGGCAATGTCATCACGGCTGAGATCGGCAAAATCTGCACGCACGTTCCCTGCGATAGAACCTGCAGCGATCTTATTGAGCTCTTCTTTGGAGAATTTCTCAGGTGGAGTATTGAAGTTAGGGGTGCAAGGTTTACGGTTCATAATAAGCTACTATCTTAATTCAGTACCGACGAAAGTCAAATGGAACTTTTCGAAATCGAAGTAATAGGGCCTTTGATAATATTTAACCATGTGTCATTGCGAGAAGCGTAGCGCAGCGAAGCGACGAAGCAATCTTTTAAGAGATTGCTTCGCCCTTCGGGCTCGCAATGACACGGGTCTTTTCGTGTTTTTTAATGTTAAGTAGATTATTTTATGCTAATATGTTTTTCCTTATGAAGAATTTCTTTATTCATATACGCATCTACATCTTGCGAGGCCTTTTGGCCATCATACCGCTTCTGCTCTGCTATTTGGCCATCAAACTTTTGTACGTGCTTATTGATAAACAGGTAATGACATTTTTGGCCCATTATTTTGATATACGCCAGATACCTGGTTTGGGCATTCTACTGCTTTTGATCTGTTTGTATGTCATCGGACTGATATTCAGCAATGTGGTGGGCCGGCAAATTTTTAGTTTTATCGGTAATGTCACGGAACGCATCCCTATCATTAAATTTATTTACGGCATCGGAAAACAGATTTCTGATACTTTGTCCATGACGGACCCGCAAAAACAAGCTTTTAAAAAAGCGGTGCTGGTGGATTCTTTTAACGGGAAAGGGTGGATGGTCGCTTTTGTGACTGGGACCATCAAAGGTCAAAATGGTGAAGAGTTGTTAAAGGTGTTTGTGCCTACCGCTCCCCATCCTTTGACAGGTATTATTTTTATTGTTAAACCATCCCAAACCTTAGATTGCCATTGGTCCGTGGAAGAAGCTTTAAAGATGATTGTTTCCGTCGGTATCATATCTCCTGAAGAGATCAATAAAGTTTCCTGAATTTTATGCCATACATGGGGCGTTATTGGAACAAAACCGATGATGGCCGCCTGCAATGCCATCTGTGCCCGCGCCTGTGCGTTTTAAGTCCTGGCCAGCGGGGGTTTTGCTTTGTGCGTCAGAATATTGACAATCAGATGGTCTTGACCACCTATGGCCGATCCAGCGGATTTTGCCTTGATCCTGTCGAAAAAAAACCCCTCAACCATTTTTTACCTGGGACATCATGCCTTTCCTTTGGCACAGCCGGTTGCAATTTAGGGTGTAAATTTTGCCAGAATTGGGACATCAGCAAATCGAAAGAATTTGACCGGCTTACTGAAGAAGCAAGTCCGCAAAGAATAGCCCAGGCCGCGCAACAATTGGAAGCAAAAAGTATTGCCTTTACGTATAATGATCCTGTGATATTTGCTGAATACGCGATAGACACGGCCATTGAGTGCCATCAATTGGACATTAAAACCATTGCCGTCACCGCAGGCTACATCACTCCCCAAGCCAGGGGAGAATTTTATGAGCATATGGATGCCGCGAATGTGGATCTTAAAAGTTTTACAGAAGATTTTTATAATAAGATCACCTTAAGCCATTTGCAGCCTGTTTTGGATACATTGGTCTATTTAAAAAGAGAAACCAAGGTATGGTTTGAAATCACCAATTTGATGATCCCGGGGCTTAATGACGGACTTCAAGAAACAGCAGACATGTGCCAATGGATCGCGGATAACTTGGGGCTGGACGTGCCATTGCATTTTACAGCGTTTCATCCGGATTATAAAATACTTGACCGTCCGCAAACCCCTATTGAGATTTTGAATAAGGCGAGGGACATTGCTTTGTCAAAAGGTCTTCATTATGTTTATACTGGTAATGTGCATGACAGTAAAGGTTCAAGCACCTATTGCCCCTCTTGCAAGAAATTGTTAATTGAGCGTGATTGGTTTGTCTTAGGGGAGTATAATCTGCGAAATAACGCATGTAGTTTCTGCGGGTACAATATTGCAGGCATTTTCGAGTCAAGCCCGGGGCATTGGGGTGCCAAGCGAGTGCCTGTAAGATTATAATTCCCTCACCCTCGTGGGGAGACCTGCCGCTCTCTGCGGCATGCAGGTTATCGAATTTGCAATAGTATTACTCGGTCAGGGAGGAGGTATTTAGTTTGAAAATATTATCCTGGAACGTCAACGGCATACGCGCTATTGAGAAAAAAGGGTTTCTTGATTGGCTCCACAAGGAATCCCCGGACATTCTTTGCCTGCAGGAAACCAAGGCCCATCCTGAACAATTGTCCGAAAAAATCCTCAAACCAGAAGGATATTATACGTATTGGTCTGCCGCCGAAAAAAAAGGTTATAGCGGGGTGGCTATTTACTCTAAAATCCCACCTAAGGTGGTCAGCGAAGTCCTGGGTGTGCAGGAATTTGACACGGAAGGCCGCACCCTCATTGCTGATTACGGGGATTTTGTCTTGTTTAATATTTATTATCCTAATGGCGGGCAGGGCAATAAGCGGGTGCCTTTTAAAATGAAATTTTATAGTGTCTTCTTGGAAAAGGCTGAAAAATTACGCAAAGCAGGTAAGAAAATAATCATCACAGGCGATGTCAACACCGCCCATACTGAAATTGACCTGGCAAGGCCGAAGGAAAATGCCAAAAATACAGGCTTTCTGCCAGAGGAGAGGGAATGGGTCAGTAAATTCATTAAATGCGGGTATGTGGACACCTTCCGTCATTTTACCAAGGACGGTGGCCATTACACCTGGTGGGATTATTATACCGGTTCCCGTGCCCGTGATGTGGGCTGGCGCATCGATTATTTTTTTGTCACAGAAAATTTATTGCCCAGCCTTAAAAAAGCCTTTATCTTAAAGGAAGTCATGGGTTCCGACCATTGCCCGGTGGGTATTGAAATAAAGAATACGTAGTTCTACTTATTGTGAAGCTTCGATTGATCCCCTAAAATCTCGTAATACAATTATTCAAAAAGTAACACTATCGATGGTGGCCTGTGGGCAATCTTATACGTTTTGGCGTGTCTCTGGACAAAGACCTGTTGAAGGAATTTGACGGAATTCTTTCCCGTAAGGGCTACGTCAGCCGTTCGGAGGCTTTGCGTGATTTGATCCGTGAGGACCTGGTCAAAGAAGAGTGGGGTCATGAAAATAAAGAAACAGCAGGGGCCATAATTTTGATTTATGACCACCATCACCGGCAGCTGTTGGCCAAGATCACAGGCATTCAGCATGATCATCAGTCGGTGATCATTTCCACCCAGCATATCCATTTGGGCCATCACAATTGCTTAGAAATCGTCGCTGTCCGTGGCATAGGAAAAGAAATTAAGGATTTAGCTGACCATTTGCGTGCCCTTAAAGGGGTCAAGCACGGGGCATTGAGCCTTTCAACAATGGGAAAGAACTTGCGTTAGGGAATTTTTTTAGCTAACAGTAACACGAATAATAAATTCGTGACATGAAAAATAATATAAGGAGATGGTCAATGCATATACCAGTCAGTGTCCGCAGCCGAGTCGTGTTTACCTTCGCTATTATTTTTATGGTTACTGCCGTTGTTTGGATATGGGCATTTTATGAGTTTTCCGGTCATCCGGTACTGCTTGGTTCAGCATTTTTGGCGTATACTCTTGGGCTGCGCCATGCGGTTGATGCCGATCACATCGCGGCCATCGATAATGTCACCCGCAAGTTGATCCAGGAAGGCAAACGTCCTGTTAATGTCGGCTTTTTTTTCTCCCTTGGGCATTCTATGGTGGTGCTCCTGGCTTCAGCCGCTGTTGCGGCCACAGCCGGGGCTTTTAAGGATAAATTTAATTTTATTTCTTCTGTTGGGAGCATTGTTGGTACCTGTGTTTCTGCCGGTTTTCTGACGATCCTGGGGCTTATTAATATCATTGTATTTTTTCAAATCTATAAGACATTCAAGCAGGTGAAGGAAACAGGTGTCTACTCTGATGAAGATTTTAATATGCTCATGTCCAAGCGTGGTTTTTTTTCCAGGATATTCCGTCCTTTATTTGGGATGATCCGTTCCAGCTGGCAGATGTTTCCAGTCGGTTTTTTATTTGGCTTGGGTTTAGATACTTCTACGGAGGTGGCTGTGCTGGCAATTGCTGCGACCCAGGCTGCCCAAGGCATCGGCATATGGTCGATCATGGTGTTTCCGGTCCTTTTTACCGCAGGAATGGTCCTGGTTGATACAGCGGATGGGGCGCTCATGCTGGGGGCTTACCAGTGGGCTTTTTTGACCCCTGTCCGGAAACTATATTATAACCTGACCATCACTGCAGTTTCCGTGATGGTGGCTTTTGTCGTTGCCGGCATTGAAGTCCTGGGTCTATTGGGGGGCAAGCTTTTACTTAAAGGCCCTTTTTGGGCTTATTTTGGCCGTTTGAATGATAATTTCAATGCCATTGGGTTTTTTATCATCGGTGCTTTTATAGTGAGTTGGTTGCTTTCTGTATTTATTTATCGTTTGGTGCGCGTTGGCCGCCTTGGGGGCAGTGCCCGGACCACTTTATAGTGCTTGTTGAGGCGATGAAATTAGTTGCAGGCTTGACAAGTTTCAAATTTTCAGGTATATTTAAAACAGGTTAATCGATAAAATTTTCTCGATAAATTTTTCACGATTAAGATAAGGAGACCGGACATGTATAAGACATTGCATCAAGACCTTCCTAGAGAAGACGACAGGGCCATGGCAGCAGACGAAGGGCAGGAAAAGGTAGAAATTGAAATACTGGAGGCCGTCATCGCGCAAACGAGGGAAGCGCAGGCGAAATACGCGACGTACACCCAAAAACAGGTTGATGACATATTTTATCAGGCGGCCATGGCAGCCAATCATGCACGCATCAGCCTGGCTAAAATCGCGCTTGAAGAAACAGGAATGGGGGTATTTGAAGATAAGGTGATCAAAAACCATTTTGCCTCGGAATTTATTTATAATAAGTACCGTGATGCCAAGACCTGCGGCATTATTGAGCGTGACTCTGTGGCTGGTTTTAGCCGCATCGCTGAGCCTGTGGGTGTCCTGGCGGGAATTGTACCGGTGACTAATCCCACTTCAACCACCATTTTTAAAGCACTTCTCGCTTTGAAAACACGCAATGGTATCATTTTTTCTCCTCATCCAAAGGCCACGCGTTCGACCATCCAGGCGGCCCGCATTGTCCTGGAAGCTGCTGTCAAAGCAGGCGCGCCTGAATGGATCATCGGGTGGATCGAATACCCCACGATTGAGTTATCAAAACACCTTATGCAGCATCCTGCAGTTAATTTGATCCTGGCGACCGGAGGCCCTGGAATGGTGAAAGCAGCTTATTCATCGGGAAAACCAGCCATCGGGGTCGGGGCCGGCAACACACCGGTACTTATTGATGAGACTGCGGATGTTGAAATGGCAGTCAGTTCAATCCTTATCAGCAAGACTTTTGATAATGGCATGATCTGTGCATCTGAACAATCAGTGGTCGTTGTTGACAAGATTTATGAATATGCCAAGAAAGAATTCATCAAACGGGGGGCATATATTCTTGATGAGACCCAGCGCCTGATGCTTTCTGCTCTGCTTTTAGTCCAGGGAAAGCTGAATCCCCAAATCGTCGGAAAATCTGCCCCCAAAATAGCCCAGATGGCTGGATTTGAGGTCCCGGCTGATACCAAGGTCTTGATTGCCGAGGTCCGCACGGTCGGGCAGGATGAGCCTTTAAGTTATGAAAAGCTTTCTCCCATATTGGCCATGTATAAAGCCAAAGATTTCCAAAGCGGCGTGGATACGGCAGTGGCCTTGATCAATTTTGGCGGCATGGGGCATACCTCTGTCCTTTATACCAATCCTCAGAATAAAGACCGTATCCAAGAGTTTGGGGCACGGCTTAAAGCAGGACGCGTGCTTTTAAACATGCCTAGTTCGCATGGGGCGATAGGCGATCTATATAATTTTCGCATGGAACCATCGCTGACCCTGGGCTGCGGCAGTTGGGGAGGCAACAGTGTCAGTGAAAACGTGAGTGTGCGCCATTTGCTAAACATAAAGGTCATTGCTGAACGCCGGGAAAATATGCTCTGGTATCGTGTCCCGCCCAAGGTGTTTTTTAAGTTTGGCTGTTTGGGGGCCGCCCTTCGAGAACTGGAAGGAAGAAAACGCGCGTTTTTGGTGACAGACCATCAACTGGCTAAATTAGGGTTTGTCAAAAGGGTCACGGATATACTCGATAACATGGGTATTGATTGCGAAGTTTTTTACGAAGTCAACCCTGACCCTGACCTGGCAACAGTGTATAAGGGCTTGGCGTCAATGAATGCTTTTCGTCCTGATACGGTGATCGCTTTAGGGGGAGGGTCACCTATGGATGCCGCCAAGATCATGCGGCTGCTTTATGATAATCCTAAGATACAGTTTCAGGACATGGCCATGCGTTTTATGGACATCAATAAACGCATTTGCAAAATACCAGAAGGACGCAAAAAGACATTAATGGTCGCAATCCCAACAACCTCGGGCACGGGTTCAGAAGTCACGCCCTTTGCCGTCATTACTGATGAGAAAGAAAA
The DNA here is from genome assembly GCA_964479285.1 of uncultured Planctomycetales bacterium. Taxonomy (GTDB): domain Bacteria; phylum Omnitrophota; class Gorgyraeia; order Zapsychrales; family Fredricksoniimonadaceae; genus JABDGZ01. The sequence goes on from CAYZLU010000022.1 coordinate 10,663, forward strand.
TATAAAATACCCCATCGCAGACTATGAATTAACACCGGACATCGCCATCGTTGACCCGGAGTTGGTTTTGGGCATGCCGAAACACCTCACCGCGGCATCAGGCATGGACGCGGTCACCCACGCCCTTGAAGCGATGGTGGCTGTGACTTCAACGGAATTTACCAATGGTCAAGCGATTGAAGCCCTAAGGCTCCTTTTTAAATACCTGCCGCAGGCTTACAAAGATGGGGGGAACATTAAGGCCCGTGAAAAAGTGCATTATGCTGCAACAATGGCGGGGATGGCCTTTGCCAATGCTTTTCTGGGCGTATGCCATTCGATGGCCCATAAACTAGGCGGGGCATTCCATATTCCACATGGGGTGGCCAATGGGATATTGATAACACATGTCATTCGTTACAATGCCGTTGAGTCGCCAAGCAAGCAAACAGCCTTTGCCCAATACACCCATCCTTTGGCCCAGGCCCGTTATGCCAGGGTGGCTGATTACCTTGGACTGGGCGGTGTGGATGGGAAGGACAAAGTCGAACGTTTGATCAAGGCTGTGGAAGAGTTGAGGAGAAACTTGGACATCCCGGCAAGCATTGCTGAAACGGGCGTCAATAAAGCTGATTTTGAGGCCAAGCTCGATGAGCTTTGTGAATTGGCCTTTGATGACCAATGTACAGGCTGTAACCCGCGCCTGCCTTTGATCAAGGAAATCCGTGAGATGTATCTGGCAAGTTACAATGCGGGGAAATAGTATGACAATAGAGTAATGCTAGACCAATGATTTTAATTTATTGGTGAGGACAGCCAGGCTTTGCGTCAACCTGGCGTTTTCTAAAATAATGCCTTCGCCAACGCGCAGGGGTGCGGGAGCGAAATTCCAAATCGCTTTAATGCCGGCTTTTACCATCAGGTCAGCCACCCCTTGGGCATGGGGAGCGGGGACAGTAATGATCCCGACATAAATGCGCTTGCGGCGGGCCATGGTGATAAATTTTGCTACAGGAAGTATTTTATATCCGAACACCGTTTTTCCGATTTTTGTTGAAACATTATCAAAGGCAGCAACGACATTTAAGCCGTATTTTTTAAAATCTTTGTACCCTAAAAGGGCGAGGCCGAGGTTGCCTGTCCCGACCAGAAAAGCATCTTGCTGATGGTCCCAGCCCAGGAAACTTTTGATTTTTCGGATAAGACTGGCGGCCTTAAAACCGATGCGTGCCGTTCCAACTTCGCCTGTCATTTCAATGTCTTTACGCACCAGGGTCGGTTCAAGGTCAAATTCACGGGCGATCTGAGTGCACGAAACGCTTTCAATGCCCTGAGCAGTCAGGTTTTCCAACAAATGTAGATACAAAGGAAGTCTTTTCAAGGATGATCGGGAAACAGGAACAGTGGATGGGGTTTTCATCAGGTATATATACTTTTTTGCACCACATTTGTCAAGCGCGATGTTTTGTTTTGTCATGGCTGGCAAGTGATAATCGATAAGAGATACTTATAATATGGATAACATAAACCCGTTTGCCAAACAGTTTAAAATGAAGTATGGTAAAGGTAGATTACAATTCATCGTGCATTTTTAATCAGGAGGCCATTGTGAAAAATCTTGAATTTGCTTTTAGACCTAAACGCGTTGCTATTATCGGGGCCTCACCTGATCCAGCAAAAATTGGCCACCAGGTCATAAAAAATGTGGTGGATGGTGGCTACACAGGGGAAATCATCCCTATCCATCCAAAAGCTGAAAGTGTTATCGGGCATAAGGCCTATAAATCACTGCGGGATGTCCCTGAAGGAGTAGATTTGGTTGTTATTGCCATCCCGGCGCCTCTGGTCATCGCGGTCATGGAAGAATGTGCGCTACGTAAAGCCAAAACGGTGGCTATCATCACTTCCGGTTTTGGTGAAGTAGGCAAAATAGATGAGGAAATGAAGTTAAAAAAGATAGCGGATGACAATAACATTGCCCTGTTGGGGCCCAATATTTTTGGCCTAGCTTATGCACCCAGCAAGTTAAATGCCAGCTTTGGGCCCAAGGACATCCATCCTGGAAAAATTGCTTTTATCACCCAAAGCGGCGCCTTGGGTATCGGCCTGATGGGTTGGACAGTGATGAAGAAAATAGGTCTGGCCGCGCTGGTGAGTATCGGTAATAAAGCAGACATTGATGAGCAAGACTTGATCACATATTTTAACAATGATGAAAACGTCAATGTGATTTTGATTTATATGGAGGGTCTTAAGGACGCCCCTAAATTTATGCGGTCTAAAATTGAAAAACCAACTGTTATTTTAAAAGTAGGTCGTTCTTCCCGCGGCGCCAAGGCTGCCGCGTCTCATACAGGTTCTTTGTCAGGGTCGGACAAAATCTATGACGGGGTTTTCAAGCAATTAGGTATTTTGCGCGCTTCCACGTTTATTGAAGCCTTTAGCTGGGCCAGGGCCTTGTCGCTTCCTTTACCTAAGGGAGAAGATACAGTCATTATCACCAACGGCGGAGGAATTGGAGTAGCTACGACAGATGAATGCGAGACGCAAGGGATCAAGATTTTGGATGATCCCGATTGGCTGGAGAAAAAGTTCCGTCCGACTATGCCCGATTTTGGAAGCACCAAGAACCCTATTGATGTCACAGGAGGGGCCGGCGTCGAAGGCTACCGTCAGGCCCTAAAAATAGCCTTTGCTGAAGAACGGATCAAGTCTGTGATCGTCCTTTATTGTGAAACAGCGGTCACTGATCCCATGGATATCGCTATATCGGTCGATGAGGCTTTTCAAGCGGCTGGAAAGAATAAACCAGTTGTTGTTTCAATGGTTGGGGGAGAAAGGACCCGCGATGCGCTGGTTTATTTGAATGAACATTTTATACCGGCTTCCAGCCTGGTCGATATTTCCGTTTCGGCCCTTAAGATCGTTTATACCTGGGCAGAAATTAAAGGCCGCCCTTCATCCCGGGTTGTTTTGGAAAAGCCCCCCATAGAAGTCAATAAAATTATGGACGCAGTCAAGGCTGAAGGCAGGGATATTTTGATGGAGCACGAGGCCCGACAGGTGATGGAATTATGCGGTGTACCAACGCCCAAGTGGGGATTTGCCCGTACGGCGGATGAGGCCGTCAAAATAGCTGACTCCAAGGGCATGTATCCTTTGGCGATGAAAATAGCGTCACCTGACATAGTGCACAAAACTGATGTTGGCGGGGTCGTGCTTAATGTCCGCGATGGGAAGGAATTAAAAGACAGGTATGAAGCCATGATGTTCAGGATCAAGTCCATTATGCCAAAGGCCAATTTATTGGGAGTCAACTTGATACAAATGGTCAGCGGCATCGAATGCATTGTCGGTATCACCACTGACCCTCAGTTTGGTCCGGCGGTCATGTTTGGATTGGGGGGTGTGTGTGTCGAGGCCCTGAAGGACGTTACTTTTCGGGTGGTGCCCTTTGACGCCGCTGAGGCTGGGCGCATGATCGGTGAGATCAAAGCCAAGAATATTTTAGAAGGTTTTCGCGGCATGAAGGCAAATAAAGATTCAATTATTAAGACCCTTGTGGCT
>CAYZLU010000023.1:0-14098 GCA_964479285.1 uncultured Planctomycetales bacterium
CAAGCACAAGCAGTCCCAATGATGCCCTTGATGGCAGTGTCAAGCGTCACTCCCCAGCCAACACCAATCCATCAAAAGAAAACCGCCCATATCAAGACCAAAACAGCTTTAAGGCTATCACATGCAACCAAGCAACTATTACCCATGCCCGTGATGAAAGAATTCCTGGCGCCGCTACCAGCAGGTATAGAACCATTACCTGATGCAGGCAAGTACATACCAATGCCGCCGCAGGCGAAGAAATCAACCCAAAAGACCAATGGAACAAAAACCCCCAAGCCCGCAGGGAATGCAGGAGAAGTACCGGCCGATTCAACAACAATGTCAGCAGCATCAACGATCCCCGGCGTATCAATGGAGCAAATGGCCCAGAAGGTCAAGGAAGGCGATGACAAGATAAGGGCTGTGACAGGCTATAAGGGGCAGTTTATCAATATCCCCTATGCAAGAAGAGACAAAGGCCAAGCGCTCTGGGGCAAGATTACAGATGCGTTATATTTTAAAGCAACCAGTGATGGATGGGTGCCGCTTGCTGAAGGTAATGTACCGCCAGATGTTAAGGAGGCCCTTGCCATACAGGTAAGCTATCCTTTGGTATTGCAAGTCGACATAGACCATATAGGTGACATTGTCAATGACGCCAATTATTCGGCGATGGAGAACAATGCCGCGCTGGCCTTATTGGGCAGTATCACCCAAGAGCAGGTGGGCAAAGACAATTGGGAAGAGGTATCCCAAAAGATGATTCACAATGGTTTAGGCCAGTCAATCAGTCCAACAGAGCTGAGGCTCAATTTAGCCACATGGGCCGCAAGCAGCGACAATCTCTCGCCAACGGTCCATCATCTATTTGATCAAAGCGATGCTAAACTCCTGCCTATATTAGAAGAAGCGCTTGTAGGATCATTTAATACCGAGATTGCCAAGTTCTATGATCCTAATATATCGAGGGCGAACATTCTTAATGCCAATGGCGGTGGCGATGTTGGCAAAGAAGCATTGGCGATGATGCCAAAGCCGAATACAGAAGTGGACAACAAGAAGATCGAATTGGCACAAGGGCAGATCGATGAAGCAGCGCAAGCCCAAGCGGTAGTAGAGCAAGAGAAAGCAGCCCTAGAGCAATTGGAAGATGCCAAAGAAGCAGCTACTCAGCAGATCGTCAATTTAAGTGACAGCTATGATAATACAGAGGTGAGTGAAGCTGACAAAGACAAGATCAAGGCCCAGATTGTCCAGTTACAAAATAACCTTAAAGTTCTGACAGCGAGTATAGAGAAGACCTTAAAAGACCCGAAGATCGAGAACAAGGACGAGATATTAACAGTGTACATGAGCATCCAAAAGCAAGAACAGGAAGCATTATCAGGTTTGTGGGATGTTTTGGATACGAGGTGGGGGCCGCGGTTCGGGGGCTTAGGTGAACCATTGTCCAATATGGGGGCGATTGGCTATGGCGCTTATAAGGGGAATATTGTAGGGTCATGGAATGGGATCTCAGCAGGTTTTGATTTTATCAATGATGTGGTTAGCATAATCCAGCAACCGACGAGTTCTCTGTTAAAGACCAGGGGCGGCATTTTAATGAAGCCGCATTTTACAGGGGTTGATTTGATATTGGTGAAGATCGGGGTTGACCAAATCCATTATATCCCGTCGGCCTATGTCAATCCACAAAGCGGCCAGGTAGAAAGGTCCACCCCTCATGAGATGATGGACATCCGCACCCCGGATAAAGCCTTATTATCCCTGATGAAGTCCATGTTTGTGTGGACAGACAAATCATCAGCGGTGGTACTTTGGAGCTTAGAGCAGAAGGCCGCTAATTTTGAAGCGATGACCAATCAGCCCGGCAGCGGCTATGAGTATTGGCTGATACGTAAAGGCCATGCGCAGAACATTTACAGGCACAATATGCTGACAGATGAGTGGAGATTGTTATCGAGTGCGGACATTTATTATCCAAAATCAGAAGCCAGGACGAAGAAGTTTGAAACAGAGACGTTCTTGCGCCGTATACATGCATGGATGCCGCAAGGGGCGATGCGATTAAGCGGGATGGCGGACATACCAAGGACAGCAGCCCAAATGACAGCCAAGGCAAATCATGGCTTCGGTCTTGATACAGGGACAGGGGATGTGGATGGATATTTAATGCCTCAATATAGGCCGATCGGGGTACCTGCAAATTCGATGCCGCAATTTGATGCCGTCAACCGGATGTTCCTGTTTGATCAAAACGGAGAGCCGGTAAAGACAGCCAAGGCAGGAACAGTTGACCCGAAAACCGGAGCCATCATCAAGCCGGTACTGATTGATCCATTTACCGCAGAGATAATCCAATCCGGCCTTAAGGACATTGAAGTGACAAAGGCCAATGCTGGAGAGAATGGTGTGCCCTGGGAAGTGATATACACCTTCCATGACCAAGGTGTGCGCCAGGCGTGGATAACAGACAGGGCAGATACGCTGTTGATCCCGACCCAGACGGTCAAGAAGGATGAATACATCATCATAGATCCGCACACAGCCGGGTATGGGCGGATGGTGTTAAGGCCAGGTACAGTGATCACCTGGGAGCCGCCTTTTGCAGTGACGATCAATGGGCAGGTTTATCCAGGTATTGTTGAGTATTCCAAAGACCCAGGAAAGCCGGACAATTATTATGGCCTCGTGTTTGACAGCAAGACTAATGAATTTAAGTATGTCCAGCAGCGTCCCGATGGGTTGACTACCAAGGACCGTGAAGATGTGTTAGGCAAGGGAGACTTGATGGAGTATTTTACCAACAAGTATTTTAGCAATAACAGTGTGCCGGCGCAGAAGATAACGATGGGTGACGCAGTTGCCCGGATTTTAGGTCCAGAGGCAGTTATCCATATGAACAATGAAGAGCTTAAAGCCAAGCTTAGGGAACTCTCTGCTGATGCGCACGTGAAAGCAGAACAAAAATCCCTGATTGAAGAAATAGTACAAGCCTTGAGTGATTCACGGGTCAATGGCAATGTAGGTCAGGACAAGATCAAGAATGGCCAGGAGATCAATCCTGGCGACAATCTTTCGCTGACAGTGCCGCTTCCATCAGGCTTGTCTAATGGCATCTTAAGGACGTTTACCTATAACTGGAACTGGCATTATGGCCGTACGTCGGTGAATCCTGAAGTAGGAACGAGGCCCTTCTTGTCAGTGACAAAGACGCACAAGCTTGATTTTATGGACAGCAATGGGTTTATGATAGGAATTGCAGAGCCCAATCCGATCCCAGGGATCACCAATGGGTTCCCCAAAGCGGTCAATTCTGAGGCGTGGAAGATAACCGTGAAGATGGCCGCGCAAAAGATAGAGAACAACAAGGTAATGGTGACAGGCAAAGGCGAATTATTTATGGCAGGCCCTGGGGCGAATGCGGAGAATATCAGTGCGTTGAGCTCATATGCAGAGGGCAATTCAATCGTATATCCGTTAGCAGGACCCGCGACGAATATAGCAACACCAGAGCTGATGCAAATATTCTTAAATGGCCAGGTATACAATTTTTATGGGATGTTGACAACGGCAGAGTTAAACAGGATAGAAGGAGCCAAAGGTACGATCTTGTATATCAATACAATGGGAAGTATTTGGGAAGCTGTCGCGAATCACCCAACAGAAGTGCGTCTAGCAGCCAGGTACTTAGACTCACCTGATCCAACAGTGGTGTTAAAAGATGAGAAGGTCTTAGCAGCATTAAAGACGCTCTCGCCTAAGGAGGCGGCAAAGATGTGGGGGCTCATCAATGAGGCATTAAATCCGCGCCTGGAAATCCGCAGTGAGAAGATCGAAGGCACGTTGATCTTAAGCAAACAAGCCTCTGAAAAGCTAGGAGAGTTAAAAGACCAAAATGTGCTTATCGCGGGTAACAAGGTCCAGGATGCCCAAGGCAATATTGGATACCAAAGCCTGATGAAAACACCAGCAGAGCTGGCCGATATGAAGGTCCATGACAAAAACTATTTTGAAGACTACATCGTGACAGATGAAAACGGCAATGAAGTGACCCATACAAGGGTCAGGAGTAACGGGAAGGACATCCGGTATCCGCCAAGTCTCACAAGAGCTGAGATAGACTTCTTGACAGGCAACAATATCACAGGATCAGGCATCAGGTCAAACGCGCCTGATGTATCAGATCCTGATCCCACCAAGCACACGTTGACAACGTCGTTGACACAAGAGCAGTATGAAGAACTTTTAGCGCACAAAGCTGGGGATTATACCAAGCCGCATTTAGAGCAGATACCCATGCCGATGCTCAAGTCACGATTTAGTAAGCTAGAAGCCCTTATAAAGGCGAGTGTATTTGATCCTGACAATGCCAATGGTTATTGGAGAGCGATACCAGGCAATACAAGCAAGGTATTGATCAAGCCTAATACCTATCTTACAAGAGAGGATATCCAGGCCATCCTGCCTCAAGCCAGTGCCAGCCAGGCAGATCAAGTGCTGGATCTTTTAAGGCAGGGTTATGCGACTGCGGTTGTTTATCCTGATGGGACAAAGGTGTATTTGAGTTTTGCAGGTCCAGGCGGCAGGATTGGGTATGAGACAGTAGATAGGATCATGAACAAGCACCATTATTTTATATTCGAGAACCCTGACAAGAAATTCCCAATAACACTGTATCAAGAAAGTGAAGATGTGACAAAGTATGATCTGACGACAGGGATATTAATATTCAGGCCTGGTTTTGTGATGAGGGATTTAGAGAAGGCGTTGGAGGCAATGTTAGGCAATGCGAAGGACGCCCAAGCCGACATTCTTTGGATGAACAAGCAGCGTATGTTTAACCTGAAGGCAGGTTCGAGCAGCGAGTACGTATTTAATCCAGAAGCTGTTGATGAAGTCAAAGCACTGTTTAATGCGCAAGGGTATCATGACAAGGAGCAAGTGCAGGGGATCATCAATGTATTATTAGAGCCGCAATTAGAGACATCAGCGGGGTTAGGTGTATATTGGCCCAAAGATGACAAGGGCAATCCAATTCCCCTGACGAGAAAAGGCAAGAACACGGCAGACATGGTAAGCGTTCCGAATCTTCGCGGCGTGACGCTTTTGTCAGATGAAGAGCAATATGAAAAGGTCAAGAACAATGAAATAAGCTTTGATAACAAGAGGCTGGTGGTTGACGGAGTGTATGCAGGGACAGCATGGAGCAAGGCGAGTGAAGGAGAATATTCACTGGGAGATAAAGCCCGCGAATATATCAACCAAAACCCCTATCCTGTTCCGTTGCCTCCTAATGATCCGCGTGGGCTCATTACCCAGAGCATGATGCCCAAAGAGTTTGGTCCATTGATGAAAAGAGGCTACTTCTATGAAACAACCGGCAATCAAGGGCATCCCAAGCCTTTAAATGAAGACAAGTTACATGTCATAAGCAAACTTTACGCTGCTGATGCAGGGCATATATTGGATACCTGGAACCAGTATTACAGGCCAATTGAATATGAGCCAGAGCCTTATATGAGTCAAGGGGCAATGAGTGGTAAATTCAAAATGAATCCAATCATCCCAAGGATAGATTTAGAGAAGGTGTTGGGCAAGAAGTTTGGTGCAGCAGCGTTACCGATGGTACCTAAGCTGACAGGTTTACGTGTCAACTGGCCTAAAATACCGGCGGGCGCGCCACAGATGCTGCCGCATGTGCCAGGCACGCCTGATTACGCCAATAGAACGCCCCAGATACCGTCGTATGTGCCGATCGCACCCTACGCGTCCAATGCAGCAGTTGCGCTAAATACACCGGCGGGTATCAAGGCTGATCGATTTATAGCGTTGATGGAACGTGAGGGAATGTTCCTGCACAATAAGCCTGGGATGAAGGCCGGAGAAGTATGGTTCCAGGGTGACATGAGGAAGGTAGAAGCAGGGTTAAGAAGGGAAGGATATTCGAAGGACGTGATCCACAACTTCCTTGTGACCCTATTGAAATGGCGGTTACAGACCCAATACGGGCAGAATATCAATACAACGGACGATGAAGGTCATCCGATGGAATTGACCTATAATGGCCAGCCCTTTAGCACCTATTATACGATCGCCAATGACAAGGGTGGGGTGACACTTATATCAGAGGATGATCTGTTATACAAATTCGAGCATGAGCAAGCATGGCTGCATGACGGGGTGCTTATAATCGATGGGAAGATCGCAGGCTGGCCGTGGGAGAATGTGTTGAATGATCATTACATATTACCGGACAAAATCCTGGCTTATCTGGCGCCCAAGTTCTCAGTGCCAGTCAGTGACAAAGTCCTTTACATGACCGAAGGGAAAGCCCAGGACTGGTATTCCAATGACAAGATAAAGTATGTGGATGAGAAGTTCAATGGCAAGACCAAGAGTGTTTTACGCAGTCCATGGGGGAATGTGGGGGTACCTGATGGGTTCAAAGGATTTACGCTTACTAAAGAACAGGCTGAAAAGGTAGATAAGAACTATTCGAGCTGGTGGCTGATTGTGTATACGAATGGCAAGACTGAAAGGATAAGCGATACTAAATTCAAGACGCCGCAAGAGCAAGACCTGTTGGGCAAGGGTGTAAATGAGACGCATACGATCAAAGAAGTGGTGCAAGGCCCATGGAAGAACGGGGTACCAAAGAACAGGGCTTATTTTAAAGATGGGTCCTTTTTAGGCAAATCAAGCAAAGCAGAATCCCAGGGTGCGGTGAATAAGGCCAACCAAGAGTCAAGGACAGAAGATGTCAAAGACAGCAAGGTGATAGCAGAAGTCCGGGAAGTGTGGGGGTATGTGAATGCTCAAAGGAATAATGTCAAGACCAGGGCGCCGCCGGCGGTCAAGGTAATCGACACTAATAGCATCACCTTTGGTGCGTACTATTCAGAGGAAGATCACACGGTATATTTTGAAAGGCCATTTTTAGAGAAGATCACGAATTTTGATATTGCAGGACTCAAGCAAATCCCAGGTTTTGAGGAAAACAGGACTATTGCAAGTAATGAGAAAGATTTATTAGGCCAGGTTTTAGTGCATGAATTAAATAACGGGACGCATCAGGAGAACATCAAAGCTGAGAAGGATTATTTAAGGAAAGGGATTACTTCAGTCCACATACTGGGCACGCACAGTAGTTCTCATCAGAAAAGCGCTCCTCGCAATGGCCCTACGAAAAATCCTTCAAGCATTGAACTATTACCGAAGCCGATGAAATCCGGGCTGCCATTATTAGGGCTGCTTGTATTATTGCAGACAATGGTCCAGTCTGTCGGGATCAAAATCAAAAGGCTCTTGACTAAGACTGAGAGAACAAACAACACCGAGACCAGGGCCCCGCCGGTGGCTCAAAGGAAGTTTAAACCGTTAGCACTACTGGTCCTTACCCTAGCCACAGGTACCACAGTATTCTCTCCAACCCTAACCCAAGCAAAATACACAGTCGAGATCCTTAATACAAAGACAGGCCAGATAACGGATGGTCATAAAAAAATAGTAGCCCAAGCCGTCACTGTAGAAAAGAACGGCCTGGTCTACGTAACAACCACCTATGCACGCAAGATCAATGCTGAGTTTAAGTTCACCGATGTGTACCGCAAGGTCAAAAAGGCTGAGCCGATCAAATTGTACACGGACTATTATTTACTGGGCGAACGCATTTATTATGACAAGAGCGGCAAGCACGCAACGTATAAGGTCTCGCTGGATCCAAGAATTGAAGCAGGCCAGACAGTCAATTATGAAGGGCGTAACGTTGCTCATGTCACGGGGATCTTCCATTATGACACAAAGACAGACATTGAAACATTCGTTGATCTTCACGATTTGGTAAAGAAGGGGTGGTTTACGGATGTAACGCGTTCGACGTATAAGAACAACAGTTTGATGCTTGATAGGACCGGGCATATCCGTTTACAAAGCACGAGGGTCTTTTCAGCTGAAAAGATCTTTGAACTGACCAATGCCAAGGGCGTATTTAATTATGGCGACCAATATTATCGCACGTCCAAAGGTGATATCAAGCACCGCACCGTGACGCTTACATCCAATAATGTGTCCCAAGAAGGATGGACGATCACTGATGGACAAAAGGCCGCTGCGTTAAAATTAAACCATGGGGTGTTGCAAAACATCGTTTCAAATTTGATGAAGAACGAAGCCATCAAAAAAGCGTTTGATGATAACGGGGTGACCAACGATATTTTACATGGCACGATTGTCTCCATGCCTGATGAAGATTACAGCGGTGTGATCACGACCGACTATCGTGTGGACGGGGACATATTAAAGCGCAGGCAGATAACCATCCGTGAAGAAGCAGGGAAGGTCATTGAGATCATCGTGGGCATTGCTTTTGATAAGCAGACAGGTGAACAGCGTCTGGCGTATAGTTTGACGCCTGATTATCAAATCGAAGCGGTCCATGTGACAGAGGACAATGGACGCAAGATCACCGAACTTCTGCCGCGTGACATGGCAGGTATTTACGCGCGGATTGCGGCCAAACATTTTCCTGGGATGAACAGGAATTTTGGGGCAAGTATTGCAACCCAGGGGATCAGTCCTGATTCGATCCCGGTAATTGTAAAAGATGTGCCGATGCTCTTAAAGAGCACGGGCTATGATGACAGGGCTTATAAGAGCGTTGCACTTAAACTCCGCGGCTTGATTGATGAATACAGCAACAGCGCCAGTGAAGCGGGCAGGGAAGTCGTATTGGAAAAGATCAAGGACGCGGTCAAGAATTATCATAATGGAGATACCCGTTATTCCGCTGTAGAAGGTGCCCCCAAAGAACATGTGTTGATCCCTAATGACAGCCGGGGCCGTGACTGGATCACGTTATATGCCAATGGTGATGTGGATATCAATATGTGGTGGTTAGAAGGCCAAAAAGTCACGGTCAGGAATGGGAGTACTGAGAATGTGGAGATGAAGCCCGGGATATTGCCTGGGACGATCTCCTTGTCAAAGGACGGTGAAGAAAACGCGTTGACTGTTTACAGGCACCCGTACAGTGAGACAGATGAGAATGGGGAAGAGTTAAAGGGGATGCAGTATGACGTGCTCGATTCACAATACTACGTTGGCAGGATCTATACGGCAGGAGGCCGGTTATGGCATGAAAGATACGCCTATGTTATCCAAAGGATCGCCAAGAGCGTTTTGGATGTGGCCAAGAACGGGACAGAGGAGATCACGTATGACCTGGATTCTAATTTTGCCAGGGGGTTATACGGGATTAAACAAGACGGTACGATCACGATGGTGTCTTTAGACCACAATTACACGATTGATGGCAAGAAGCAAGTATACGCCTTAAAACAAATCAAGTCCGTGGGTGCTGCGCCTCAAATCCGGAATATCACAGTATCAACATTTGTGGATGACAAGAATGTGGGTGAAAGCAGGGTAGGGACATTTGAGGATTATAGAGACCAGGTCAGTGTGGCGTGGAAAGCGTCTAAGGTGTATGTGTTAGGCGGGCTTAAGGCCTTGTTTGGTTTATATTGGGGCTTGAGCGTGGCTGGTCTTTTGTTTGGCAAGAGAAAACAAAAAGGGATGCTGGATGTTATTTATGACCATACGATAGGGCTTATTTTTGAGTTACAAAATTGGAGTTACAACAAGTATAACAGCGAGAATGACGCTGCCAAGGGGTATAAGATTTGGTTAGATTTGACTGGGCGCACAGATCACGGGTTTACGGACCAGGCAATTGAAGATGATTTTGAAAGTATTTATGGGATTTACGCGAGACTGACATCGTCGCACAGGATGGTTGAAAGGCTCAAGGATTCGACAGATTTTATCAATTACCTGGTGTGGTTACAACGTCATGGCCGTGATATTGATGAACATATTGTTTTGTGGGAAGACATAGTCTTTGCCAATCAAAATCTTTCTAAAGCCCATAATTTAGGGTTCACCGATTGGATCTCCTATGATGATATTAACAAGATGTTCAGGACAAAAGAATTCCTGGACCGTTATGAGGCCAATGGCATTGGGGCATACAGGAACTATATTGCGTTATTAAACAGGAAAAACGATGCTGCAGATACGACGATCCATTTAAGCGGCTTTCAGTTAGCCAGGGTTTTACATTACAAGACAGATTCCAGGGTCTATAGAAGAATAGCAGTCACATTTGGCCTGCCTGTAAAGAGCCTGATCTGGAAGGCCCAGTATTCGGGGGTTGGCGGTGTATTTAATTGGAGAGCTTCAGCCGGTATAGCCCGGACCTTCTATAGGCAATTCGACCTTCTTTTTGTAACGACACCGTTTGTCTTGTTGGCTCCCTACATGAGCTTCTCAGGTCACTTCGTGAAAATGATGGTAGACATAGGTGCTGTGAGTGCTGCTGCCGGTCTTATTATTAGGCTCTTGACCCGGAAACCCACTCTGAGGGCCGGAAGAATCAGCCGTACGATTGGTTCGATTATTAATGACTATACGCTGGTGACGGCTGCGGTGGTTATGCTTGCCCCGAAGATGGGTCTGGTCATGCCCAAGGAGTTCTTGATGGTGTTTATTGCTTCAGCAGGTATACGTTATTTTGTATACCAAGTATTAAATCGTTATGTCTCTGTCAAGATCAATGCCGCTTCTGATGATGAAGGGTATAAACCATTAAGGGATTTTAAATGGCTCAAAGAATGGATCGTAGCTGCTACAGTATCTTATGGGGCAATCGCCTTAAAGATCGTATGGAACTACTGGGCCTTTAAGTGGCTGGCACCGACGGCCGCCATCTATGCCACCTCGACGTATGCGTTACCTGTATTGGCTGTCAAGGTGATGATCGGGTATGGGATCATTGGATACATCTTAAGTGCCTTAAAAATAAAAGAAGACACAAGTATAAGTCCTTTAAACAAAAAATCGCATTATATAGGGGCAGCTATTAAGTCACTGTTCTATGTGGGCCTGGCAGCGTTAGGTTTATATGCGGGGAACATCTTTTTAACAGGGATGCTGTTGTATCCATTCGTGCTGTTTTTTGTGGTTGATACGTTCTTCTTCTTTTATATCATTGAAGCGTTGACCGGCCTGTTGCATGGGAGATTCTTGGGGTTAGGCAGGGTCACGTCGTGGATGGAGGTCCAGTTATATATGGGCTTAGCGAAGGGCTATTGGAAAAAGAGATTTATCCCCAAGAGCCTGAATTTTACAGCAGAAGAAAAGGAACAGATTTTCCAGGAATTCTTGGAAGAGACACTTCAGATACTCATTGATGAAGACAAGTTAGACATCGATGAAATGAACAATTATCTTGATGGCAATTTTAGCAAAGGGCCCAGGGACAAAGAAGCTAGAGAACGCTTGATTGTGTTTGTTAATTCCTTATTTATGGCGATGCCAGAAGTGGCCCAGACATGGGATGAGTTCCGCAGCCACGCGGTAGTAACACCAGCGAATGATGAGGACGTTCTTTATAGCAAATCCGGGATTAATAATGAAGCCAAGGCTGATGACAACCTCCCAGGTGCCGGTATGTCCTTTTTAACATATACCGTCTCTATTAAACCGCTTCAATTTAAAAGATTCATCAACAGGATGAGACGCGAGGGTAGATTTGCTCCTAATGATATTGCGGTATTGGAACATATTTATAGTGAAGTCATTCATGGCAACTTAAATGTTTATATCGATAGAGATGGTGTCCCTGACATATCTGAAGAAATGTGGCTTGAACTGCGCATGTGGGTATCGTACAGGTTCCAGACATTATTAAAAACGGTCCGGGGCATGGAATACAGAAGAAAAGCCGTGGCCTTTAAGGCAAGACGGATTTACTTCCGTTCTCTGCATTTGAGTGAGGAAGAAGCAACAGAAAGAATGGCCAATGATAGATTCGGGTATGTGGTGGGGTATCAAACATATGCCAAACAAAAGGCGGATGCTAAAGAGGATAGTAAAGTAACAGACCGGGAACGCGAAGAAGCCCAGGCGCGCGTAGATGGTGTTCGATTAATCGGAGAATTGTTCCCGCATGTTTTGGTCGCGAATTTAAGCGGGACCAATTCTATCGCCACGCGTAATAATATCGAGATCGGCTCCATACCGTTAATCAGGCACTTCTGGCAGGGTCCTGCCGTGACCCAGGGTAAGCCTGAGCACCAAAAAGTCCTGTCGATGTGGGTTGATCCTAAGTATGACTATGTGGATGTCATTGACATGAACCAGGACGATTCATTTGAAGAAGCATTCAAGCATGATTTAGTGTTGATGGAGCACGGCGAGAATGTGGGCATTGTGGGCATCCCCGAACATATTTACTCGGCAGACTTTAGTGATGATGCAGAAAACCTGGCAGAGTCTGATTCCACTTTTGCCAATTTTATCCAGGATGTTCTGGCCATGGCAGGATCCCGCTTCCACTATGGCCATCCTGATTCTATCCTCAGGAAATTAGCCATTGCCTTAGGCTGGACATCGATTAGTTCCAAATTAAATGAAGACATCTTTTTTGGTTACAGGCTCATGCTGCGTGCCAAGAGGATCATGATGATCAGCTATAGGGTAGTTAAAAAAGCGCGTGAGGTATCATTCGCAACAGCCCTTAGCCTGTTCCAGAAGTTTGGCCGCGGTGCCAGCCAGCAGGCGCGTGACATGCATTTAAGGGAAGTCATGGATTCCCGTAATTTTGGGTTTACCAGAGGCATGTTCTTCTTATTAAGTTCTATTGGTTTTTACATTCGAAAGAACGTTGTTGTGAAAGCCATCAGGGCGTATCTGCGTTCGGTGGTGTTATTAGGCACCAGTGGTTTTGCAGGGTTCCCGTTAGAAGGGTTGTTTGGCATGTTAGGTCTTGGAGCTTCCCAGGGGATTGTCACAACAGGGTGGGCGCATTTGGTTTTAAGAAAAGGGTTTATCCGCGGGACGTTGACACAGACTAAGGTGATGCTTCAAGGGAACATCCAGTCTTTTATGGGCCATATTTTCAGTAATGCGTATGGTTTTGCAGAAGCCATGGGTGGTGTGGCCGGATATATCGGAACTGGCCGCGGCCCGATGCTTCATCATATTCCATTGTTCAATCCTTTACGCGGCAAGAACCAATCTTTTTATGCAGACTTTTTGGCCAATAAACAGATGACCATGGCCATGTTACAGGACATGGTCATTGTTATTGCAGCCATTAAGATTTGGATGAGCATACCTTTAATATGGTCGGCCTTCTTTATGTTCATCCCATTTGCCGCATACTTCTATCCGATTTTAAAGAACCCGGGAACACTTGCTTCGAGGTATGGGCTGGAGATTAGCGCAGAGATATTTGTCTCAGATTTAAGTTTGTGGCGGCAAGCTATATTCACGACGAGCGATGGCAAAGCCACCAGGAAAAACAGCATCATTGATGCCCTTGAAACGCTCATCCATGGCGTTATCAGCTTCCCGGTGATACTAGGGGCGAACATTGTGCAGGCCATTATTTATGCCCCGCATCGTTTGCTTGGGTATCTTTTGGGTAAGATGGGTGTTTCAGTCAAGGTGGCAAGGGCCATTGCAGGGGCAGTCATTATTGCCGTTTTAACTTTTGGTGCGATCAGGTATGAACGTGTATCCAATCATGCTGCCAACAGGCCAGCTGCCAATGCGGTTGAACATACAACCCAAAGAGCTAATCCAGCAGTCAACAATAACCATAGAGCATCAAGTGTCAACCAACAGCCATCAGCTGTTGCAAGCGTTTTTGAGCCAGTGACCGTGCATGGCCGTCAGATATGGCGTGGTAATGAGCGCTATATTATCCATGGTGTGACAGTATCAACGGCGCATCCCGCTGATGCGACCCATCCTGTTGCTGATGGGCAGAAGGAAGTCCGTTATACGCTGGCTTATATTGGCGGGGACGAGGCCTTGGGCCGGATGCAAGAGCGCGGGATAAACAGCATCTTGACCTATCATCCTCCGACCAAAGACCTTCTTGATGCCCTGGCCCGCCGCGGGATGACGGTAACACCGGTGATCCCGAATGTGGATGACCGCAATGTTCCGGCTGAAGAAAAGATCGATATCCAAAGTGGTAGCTATATAAAATATATCCAGACGTACAAGGACCATCCAGCCATATTGATGTGGGCGTTTGGGAGTG